>JAGUWA010000169.1 GCA_020062605.1 Parvibaculum sp.
CGGCTTGCGCGATCTCATGGCGCGTCTTTGCGCCGACGGACCGGAAACAGGCGTTGACGGCCGCGCGCGGGTAGACGCGAACCTCTATCCCTCGATGCACGGCGAGACGGAGCATGGCGCGGCAAAGACGCTTGATCCGGGCGCCGCGCCGCGCGGGCTTGTGCTCGAAGTCTTCGAGGATAAGGACGGAGGGGCTGTAGCGTTCGAGGAGCTTTCCGACACGCGCCAGTGCGCGCCGGTTCTTGTCTTCCTTGTAGTTCGAGACGTCGACAACGCCCCAGGTGGCGATAGCGCCGGGCGCTTCGAAGAGCACCCAGCCGAACCCTCTTGAGGTAGGATGAATAGCGATGACGAGCCCGCGGCGCGGGCTGATGGTGGTTCTCATACATAATCGGTGTCGCCCTTCGCCCGCTCGATGATGAGCGAGAGCAGGACGAGTTTTTCTCGTGATTTTGCGTCGGTCTTTCCCTCAAGCGTCTCGTAGAGCGCTTTCGCCTGCCGCAGGACCGCGTCCTCGGCCTCGCGGTAAAGGGCCGGGAAGAGGTCCTGCGGCGTCACGCCGAAGATCAGTTCGAGCTGCAGCGCGGTTGCGAGGTTCGGGGCGCGTTGCAACGCCTCCCAGCGCGAGACCGCGCTTGGCGAGGCCTGGTCGAGCAGCGAGGCAAGCTCCGGCTGGGACAGTCCCCAGCGCCGGCGATGCGTTGCGAGGTAGCAATGAAGAAAAGGCGACATGGATAAAGATGCATCTCAGCGGCCAGAACAGTCGCTTTGCATCTTCACCCGGAGGGTCGGTCGTCAGTAGACGTGAAAATTTGTCATTCGGTCACAACTTGCAGCGCCGATGCTTTCGCATTGTAACGGAAACATGAAGAAATCGGCCTGTGTATTACGATGTTGTCCCCATCCTATCCACACCGAAGCGCTTCGCGAGCACATCGATCTTCGGCAGTTCGGATGCGGGGACGACATAGACGCCCCGGCTCTTCTGCGTCTGGAGCCTCAATCGCTTCCTGAGTACCGTGCCGATCGCCTTGTTCGAGAGGAAGCGGTTGTAGTCGCTTGCATGACGCGCGTTGAAGCCGTCGGCGATCTCGCGGAGCGGGATCGATGCGCCGTCGCTCTTCTGGAATGCCTCGATCGTTACCTGCAGCACCTGGGCGGCAATGGTTTGGCTCCGTTCATTGATGAGGTCGGCTTGCTGCCGGATGAGCGCGTCGGTCATCTCCGTCCGGAGGATGGGGCTATCGACCAGACTGAGGAGCGAAAGCGCCATCTGGTTGAGGCGCGGTTCGATCTCGGGCGTGACGACACTCGGATCGGTCGCGACCGCAAACCGGTTCACCAACCGGAAATGCAGCAGCTTGTTGCGGAGCTCCAGCGCTTCCCTCTTGAGGCTGTCTGGAAGGTGGATCGGAATGCCGGCGCGGAGCGGCCGCTGCCCCGTCTCCTCGGTCAGGAAGCGGCTCTCAAGCGCACGGTCCTCGAAAGATTCCCGCATGCCGATGATCTTCGGCCCATAGACGTGGAAGGCATGCGGGTTGAACTCTTTGGCGCGGGTCACAACCGTGCGCAGGACCGGCAGGCCCCGGACATTGCCGTTATTGAGGATCTTCACGATATCGGCCTTCGCATCCGAGAACCGCAAATCCGCTTCGTCGAACACGAGCGTGCCGCCGAACGTGTCGAGCGTATGGAAGATCGGGGAAACGGTGGAAGCACCGCTCGCGAAGAAGGGTTTGTAGCAGATCGAGCCGATGGTCATCAGGCCGCGGGTCTTGCCGGTCCCGTAGTCGCCGCGGAAGCGGAGATAGGGCAGTTCGTTGAAGGCATCGTGGACCCATGTGAGGAGCACGTAATAGGTCGCGAACTTCTCGAATTGCGGCGAGAGGTCTGCGTAGCGATGGATGAAGGCGGCGATATCCTCCAGCAGCCGTTCCTTGCTGCCGTAGTCGGTGACGGTCGAGGGCAGGAGGACGCATTCGTTCGCGATCAGATTGTTCGACGGCGAATACGGAACCAGCCGCTCGCCGGTCTCGATGCGAACTTCCTGCTCGATATTCCAGAGCCCGTTGTGGCGGGAGACGGCGAGCGCTGTCTTCTTGTCGTCGGCATCGTACACGAGTTCGACGATTGCCCCGTCCTTGCAGACTCGCGAAACGACGGAGATACCTCGCTCCTCGCGTCGTGTTGATTTGATTCCATTGTCGTTGGTTGTCATCGGGCAAGTGTGACGCGCACGAGCAGACGACCGAAGACGTGCAAGCGTGCCGACATGGCAACAAGACGTTCCTATTCGCTGCTTCGTTTCCGGCAGACACTGGTGCGATGTCGACAAGCAATCGGGAACGAAAGCCAGGCGATGTCATCATCGACCGCTATATGCCGAATGCGAGCGAAGCCGAACGAGGAGAGGCACGCGAGAACCTCCGTGCCTATCTTGCCGTCGCTCTGCGCATCGCGACGCGACTTAAGCAAGAAGAGCGAGACCATGAACAAGCGATTCGCGCGAATCCCGACTCCGCGGTAGATTCGAGGCATACCCCGTCCATATGAAGCGCTTCTATGCCTACATCCGTGTCTCGACCGTGAAGCAGGGCGAGCACGGCATATCGTTGCAGGAACAGCGCAGCGCCATCGAGGTCTATGCGCAGCGCCAGGACCTCGCCATCGTCGAATGGTTCGAGGAAATGGAGACGGCCGCCAAGCGCGGACGGCCAATGTTCTCGAAGATGCTTGCTCAACTCAGGCGCGGCCAGGTCGACGGCGTCATCATCCACAAGATCGACCGTAGCGCGCGCAACCTAAAGGACTGGTCGGATATCGGCGAGCTGATCGATCAAGGAATCGACGTGCGGTTCGCACATGAGAGCCTCGACATGCAGTCTCGTGGCGGCCGTCTCACGGCCGACATCCAGGCGGTGATCGCCGCAGACTACATCCGCAATCTGCGCGACGAGGTGAAGAAAGGCTTCTACGGACGCCTCAAGCAGGGCTTCTATCCCTTGCCGGCGCCCTTGGGCTATCTCGATCAGGGTAAGGCCAAAGCGAAAATCCCTGACCCGATCCGTGCCCCGCTCATAAGGCAGGCTTTCGAAATCTATGCAACCGGGTCTCATACCGTCGAGGCATTGGCCGTCGAACTCACCCGCCGTGGACTGCGAACGCGGGACGACGAACCGATCGGCGCATCGGCGCTGTTCAAGATACTTCACCGACCTTTTTATGCAGGCTTGATACGCATCGAGCGGACAGGCGAGATGTTTCAGGGCGTGCACGAGCCAATCGTCCCGATGGCGCTCTATCGGCGCGTGCAGGATGTCTTTGATGGCCGCGCCTTTGTCCGCACGCAAAAGCATGAGTTTCTGTTTCGCCGGCTAATCTTGTGCCGAGGCTGCGACCGGGTTCTGGTTGGTGAACGCCAGAAAGGTCATATCTACTATAGATGTCATCGCTGTCCCGGAACGTCGCTCCGCGAATGCTATTTCGATGAGATGCTACACCGGACATTCAACCTGTTGCGCTTCACCGACGAGGAGGTGGGGGACTTGGGGGACGAAGCAGGCAAGCTACAGGCAGACACGCTTCGGGCCTATACCGAGCGGAAGAAGGCCCTCATGCTTGCCCAGCATAAAATCGACGAACGCTTGACGCGTCTGACAGACGCGCTTCTCGATGGATTGCTCGACAAGGACGCCTATGAGATACGCAGGGGACAGCTTCTGAGCGACCGGATCGAGATCATCGAAGAGGTAAACCGTGTAGGGCAATCGGCCACGATACAAGACCGACTGTCAAAATTGCTCGAACTCACACAAACGGCTTATTTGCTCTACGAAACCGGATCGCCGGACGAAAAACGCGATTTGATAAAATCGGTGAGCTCGAACCTTTCGCTACAGGTAAAATACCCAGCAATTGCGCTGCGTTCTCCGTATCAGGAGATCGTAAATTGGCATCGGTTATACGCGGGTGAACCGTCTCGAGACCGAGCTCGAACTTTTTTGAAAAAACTGTTGGAAATGCTGAGGGGTGATGAGTGAGGCGGTTTGAAACAAAGTCCCCCAAGTCCCCCATGTCCTTAGTGGTGTAAGACTAAGTTGCCCTGAGTTTGAGAATTCTTTCGACGACTTTCGGTCCGAGATAGTTTCTCAGTGAGTCAGGACCGTCATCACTGCCGACACGAACGAGGAGAGCAATCGCCTGCCCCACAAGAACCTCCCAAGGCTTGTTGCTCATTAAACCAACAAGAACATTCCGGATATTTTTCAGATTATGAGTTTTCCTCGGAAAGTCTGCGGTGACAAACGCCTGAACTTCCGCGAAGTACGGATGTTCCGCATTCACCTCGACCCATTGATTGAGCCGCTCCTTCATGACCGCCCAGTCTATTCCCGCAGAAGCGAGTACACTGTCACTGAGCATGAGATTCTCTGATGCTCGACAACTTAACCGCGCTCGAACGACCTTCCCCATATCGTCAATTAATTCCGGACTCGTATCACGATCCCGGAGTGAGAACGCGGTGGCATTGTCGTACACTGCTGAAACAATGTTGTTCACTTCGGTTTCAAACGCAGCCAGCCTTTCCACAGATCCTGCAACACAAGGATAGAGTCGCAATCTGCCGGACGAAGAACGGACGGCCTGTTGCCAGATACGTTCATCATCTTCTCCTTCGACAAGAAGGATAGGGGCTTGGTTGAACACGTTCGACAGCGGATGCGCGCCAAATATCGGCAGGATAGCCCTGTCGACATCGGAAACTGGCCGGAAGTCGAGTGCACTGTCTCCGCGCCGCATGAATGCGACCCGGGTATCTGCGTCCTCCGCAAGAGCGGCAAGCAGAGCTGTACTGTGAGTTGCCAGCACTAGAATAATCGGCTGGTCCCTAAGCGCATCGATCATAAATCGCGCGAGACGGTCTTGCAGATCAGGGTGAAGATGCACATCAGGTTCGTCGATTAGCAGAATATTCTGTTTGTCTGCTACGCTTTCCTTCACAAACGCTAGAATCTCGATTCCAAGAGAGATCAGCTCCGCTTCACCGCTACTGATATCTCCTGGCGACGCTGCTTCTCCTGTTTCTTTATCTAAAATAAGAAAAGCTCTGGCGTCATCGCGTTCAAGTTTCACGCGATCAAGCAACGTATTGAGCTGCTGAATTCTCGAGTCGAACGTCCTTGGAACATAACCTTCTTGAGTGTGTTCTCTCTCTATCTCACGAAGCTCAAGCAACTCAAGCCGTCGGAAAAGTGTAGCGCTGACCTGTCTGAAGCTACTTGATTGGTTCCGTCGGCGCTGGTCTCCCATCCATGTTGGATTTTGAGAAATAGTTTGGTCGACACCCGGATCATATTCGAGAATGCCTCCGCGCTCCGGGCTAATATACCGAACCTTTCCAAACGTCTCTCGAATGTGAGCATCCTGTTCAATCTGTTTTAGAAGATGACTTTTGCCACATCCATTCTTTCCAAGAATGACCCCCTTCTTTGAAAGACCGCGAAGCGCAAGACCAGTCTGTGTGTCAATATCCATTGAAAGAATTTTACCCTATAAAGCGCCATATGACTTAATCGCCGCCTGCCTCGATCCGCGGAACAACCTCTTCCATCGTATAATGAACGAACTGTTGCCCAAGCTCCGTGAGAACATACGGATCTTCGTCATCAAAAGCAGATTTCATAGTGTCTCGAGCGGGAGGTCGAGGACCTCTGGTTGTACGGCGAACAAACTGTCCATGAGTATTCGTTTCGCGATCCTGACGAATAACACTGCCGGTTGATAGGTCGCGTATAAGGAGCTTAAACAGATCTGCTTCAGCCGAGTCTTCTCGCGGACGCGCGCCGTGAATGGCGTCCCAAATTTCACCGCGGCTTGCGCCAGGATTTCGGTAGATTTCCCGTATGACCAAAAAGTGCGCTTCGTGATAGAGGTCGATCCAGCTTATAAAGAGGCGGATGAGATCGTCTGGGCAGAGTTGACCTACTCCGGCATTGGCAAGAAGCTTCCGTACAAGTTGACGCTTCTCTTCGGTATCTGCCTGGTCCCACGAACGAAAACCTCGGCGGATAAGTGTGAGGTACTCTTCTGACTCAATTCTCTCTCTTACCTCGTCACCGAACGCATCGAAACGCTCGAATATCTGACTCAAGGTCAGTCGGAGTTTCTGAATCTTCTCCTCATGTTCCTGTAGCCACATCTTTTGCAGAGCGTTGACTTTTTCTTGGTCTTTCTCGGCGTGAAGCGCTGCAGCAGCACTGATTACGCCGCCTACCCACGGAATACTGCCTAAGGCCGCCATGACAAAGCGGGCGTACTTCTTCCCATTCGGACCAGTAAGCTTCTGAACCAGCTCCGCGCGAGCTTCTTCAGCTACAACCGCATCTACAGGGATTATTTCCTGTTTCTCGTCTTCCGGTTGAATTTCTTTGTCTGACATAGCTTTTTGATTCCTCAGCGACTGGGCTCAGAGCCGCTAATTTCGATTGACGTTATCCTTCTTTGACGAATCCGGATTGTCAGATTTGTATTTTACACCCATCGCACGTTTTAGTCTGTGCACATCCTGAGACCCGCAGATCTTCGAGAGTTCTAACACTGAACTTCTCTATGCAGAGGATATGTCCACAGACCGCCACCTTTACAACACGTGACAAAGCCCTCAGAAGGGCGCACTTCCTTCTTCGAGTTTGCGGATGAAAAAGGACCGGGATTCCTCCCGGTCCTGAGTAGTTTTATTCCGCCGCCATATCGGCGACGGGTTCTGGTTTGATCTCCGCAACCTCGCTCCGAAGCGGCGCCGGCAGCCAGCGCTTGTCCTTCAGAAGCTCTTCCGCACGTTGGGCCATGTCGGGTTTCTTGAGCTCCGTGAGGTACTTCGCCGTTGAAGCTGAAGTCGCCTCACCAACCGCCTCGATAATCTGACCTTTTGTCAGGTGATCGAAGAAGTGGACCCGAGTCGGTTGCCACCAGTCGGTCATGTCGAGAGCAAGAGCCGTTGCGAGGTCCTGGGCTTCGGTCATGCGCCGGCCTGGGTTCTCGTTCTTCCGATGCACGGCGTCGAGCGTGAGCGCGACGCAATAGGCGAGAAGATCGAGCAACACGTCCTGTTCGGTTTCGAGAAGCCATGACCAGAGGTGTTCTGCCTCCGGCAGCCTCTCGCACCACTGGGTATGGCGCCCGAGCAGGGCTGCCGCCGCCGGGCTCTCCCCCACCGTTTTCGAGAAGCTCCCGAGATCGATGAAGGCGGGCTGGAGGTGGAGACAAGGCGAAGCATAGCGTTCGAAGAAGAGAGGCTTCGCCAGCCGGTAGACAAGGGCGGCCAATGCCACCTTCGGGTTCCCGGCCAGCATCTCCCGGAGTGCCGCGGTGCGGTGCGCCGAAAGGTCGGTCAGCAGCGTGTCGGAATAGCCTTCGGGGCGTCCATTACCCTTCTCCTTCCGCTCGGCGGGGCTTGACGGCTCTCCGGCCTCATTGGCCGCCTCCTCGCGTTTCCGGTCTTCCGGCCGGATGAGACCTGCATTCACCTCAAGCTCGCCGTCGGGTGTGAGGCTCAGGATGACGCCGGCACCCTTCCGGTCCTCGTCGGACCATTGGAGATGCTGCTCTTCGAGAGCGTCCATTTCCTCGACGATCTTGTCGAGTTCGGCGGACATAGCCTCGTCCTCCTGGTCTTCGAGCGCCGCTACGAGTTCGTCGTAGCGTTCGGAGAGGGTGAGGAGCCGGGTCTCATCCTCCTCCGACAGGGCTATCTCGCCGGCTTTCACACGGCCGAACTTCGCAAGCGCGCCATAATCGGTCTCGGGCATCACCTCGACCCAGGACCAGCCTTCGGCCCGGACCTTCCCAGCCTCGGTGTCGAGCTTCTCGGCCACAAGACGGTCGAGAAGCTGACTGTCCGCGAAATAGCCTTCGGACTCGGGCTGGAAGAGATCCCGGATCACCGTGCCGCCGGCCGCTTCATAGGCTTCGACGCCGATGAAGAGCGCCCGACGGTCCCCACCCTCGACAAGGGCACTGGTGAGGTGCCGCCGGATCGCCTGGGGCGAGCGATGGCCATGCGGCGTGTCGAACCAGAAGGCTTCCTGGGCTGCATGGTCGTCGGTAATCGCGAAGGCCATGAGTTGGTCGAGCGTCAGTTCTTCCGCCCGGTAGGCTGCCATGAGGCGAGGCGAGACGGCGCCGAGTTTCAGCCGCTGGATGACGACTTTCGCCGGCAGTCCGAACCGAGCGGCGATCTCCTCGGCCGTCAGACCTTCTTTCTGCAGCTTCGCGAAGGCGTCGAACTGATCGGCCGGGTGCAGCGGCGAACGGACGATGTTCTCGGCAAGCGAGACTTCGACATAGGCCGCAGTCTCCGTCTCACCGAGCACCCGGCACGGGACCGGATGGTCCATCGCGATCTTGTGCTGTTTGGCGAGGAGCTTCAGCGCGTCATAGCGCCTGCCGCCCGCCACGACCTCGTAGAGAGGTTCCGCTTCCTCGCTCCCGACCCGGACCAGCCGGACCACGAGATTTTCGAGGAGGCCGTGCGCTTCGATGCTCGCGGCCAGTTGCGCGATATCGGCCTTGCGGCCGGTCTTGCGCACATTGAGTGCGGCCCGCTTCAACTGACAAAGCGGGATCGTCATGAGGTTGTCGCTCATGGGAGTTCTCCGATGATGATGGAAATGAAGCGCGGAGCCGGCATCAAGCCGCACCACTCGCGCGGACCCGTCAAAGAACAGGTCTCACTCCATCGTCTCGAAGAGGGCGACGCTCACCTAGGCGTGCAAACTTGCCGATCCGGCAACGGTATGGGGACAACGCGGGTTCCTGCCGGGGAGAGCTTCCGCGTCGTGCGGCACGTGCAAGATTGCACTCCTATTGGTGCCGCGGCCGATACCGGACAATGCGCTCATGAAGCGCTCGCCGGATATCTCATATTTCGCTGAGACGAACTTCCGGAACGACCGGCGGGTATTCGGTATCAAGCAGGATGACCGGCTCTCGCACATTTATACGATTGGCAAGACCGGAACCGGCAAGACGACCTTCTTGGAAACGCTGGCGCGCAGCGACATCGATGCCGGACGCGGCTTCGCCCTGATCGATCCGCATGGCGATCTCGCGGAACGGGTTGCCGCCTATGCGAGCAATGCCCGCCCTGACGATCTCGTCTATCTCAACGTGCCCGATCCGGCGCAGCCCTTCGGCTACAATCCGCTGAAGCGCGTGCCGCTCGACCGGGTGCCGCTTGCGGTTTCAGGTCTCATGGAAGCCCTGAAGAAGCACTGGTCGGATGCCTGGGGCGTTCGTATGGAACATGTGCTCCGCAATGTGCTTTTTGCACTGCTTGAGCATGGGCACGCGAAGCTCGACGATGTGCTGCGCATGCTGAACGACAAGACCTATCGGCAGCAGATCGCGGGTGCCCTCACCAATGAACCTGTTCGCAATTTCTGGAAGAAAGAATTCGAGCAATATTCCTGGCGCTATCGGGCCGATGCCACCGCCCCCATCCAGAACAAGATCGGCGCCTTTCTCGCCGATCCGACGCTACGACGTATCCTGACCGAGCCCAAGGAGATGCTCCGCTTCCGGCGGCTTATGGACGAGGGCAAGATCGTCGTCGTCAATCTCGCGCGCGGCAAGATCGGCGACGACAGCGCGGCACTTCTCGGCAGTCTGCTCGTTACCACGATCGGGCTCGCGGCTTTCAGCAGGGCCGATATACCGGAAGCGAAGCGCCTTCCCTTCTTCCTCTATATGGATGAGTTTCAGACTTTCACGACCTTGAGCATTGCCGGCATGATCTCGGAACTGAGGAAATACCGGGTAGGGCTCGTGCTCGCGAACCAGCATCTCCACCAGCTCGACCCGGATGTCACCCATGCGGTTCTCGGCAATGCGGGGACGCTCGTCTCGTTCCGCATCGGGCCGCATGACGCCGCTCTCCTCGCCCGCGAGTTCGCACCGCGATTCGACATGCTCGATCTGATGAACCTCCCCAATCACCGCATCTATCTGAAGCTGATGATCGACGGCATGCCATCGCAGCCGTTCAGTGCGACGACACTTTCGCCGGGCGGTACGAAGGCAATTCAGGGATAAAGTTGGGCTTTGTGAGGAAATGGTTCGTGCTATAATTGTTCTATGAGCGGAACGACCACCAAATCCGGCAAGCGTCCTTCCAAGGGTTTCACTCTTGGGCGGCA
Source organism: Parvibaculum sp. (assembly GCA_020062605.1). Taxonomy (GTDB): domain Bacteria; phylum Pseudomonadota; class Alphaproteobacteria; order Parvibaculales; family Parvibaculaceae; genus Parvibaculum. The sequence continues at coordinate 10,197 of JAGUWA010000169.1, forward strand.
GGGCTTTGCGAAAATCAGCGCCGTTGAGGGTATCAAGATGTCCCGGGCGATGGATGCCGAGTTCCGTGAGTTCGACCGGAAAGGGCTCTCTCCGGAACAGCGGCGCAAGGCCATCGCTGCCAAATACGGCAAGACGCGATAGCCGCCTCCTCCATGTACGACGCGGTCGCCGATCCTTACTGCTATCCCGGCACGACCGTCCTCAAGAATATTCCCGGCCTGCATACGCAAGCCGCGCTCGATGCGTTCGAGACAGCAAGCACGACGCAACGCGCGGATGAGCCTCTGCCCACCGGCAGGTTGAGCGTCACGCATTATTGCGCGCTTCATCACCACCTGTTTCAGGATGTCTATGCCTGGGCCGGCAAGTTCCGAACCGTCCGGATAGCCAAAGACGGCAGTGCTTTCTGCTATCCCGAAAACATTCAGCGGGAAATATCCGCGCTCTTCGACGATCTGAAGAAGCAGCGCTATTTTCGCGATCTGACAGCCGACGACTTTGCGAAAGCGGCTACGACGTTCCTCGCAACGCTGAACGCTATCCATCCCTTTCGCGAAGGCAACGGCCGTACGCAGACGGCCTTCCTGGCGCTCATCGCCGATCAGGCTGGTCATCCGATTGATCTGCAAAGGCTTGAGCCGGAAAGATTCCTGAAGGCGATGATCGCGAGCTTTCACGGCGATGAGAAACCGCTGCTCCGGCAAATCCAGAGGCTCATAGCTCCGTAAAGCCAATTGCACCCAAGGTCTTGGGAACTCGCGGAATTTCTTTTTTATCCAAGGACATAGAGAAATAGAGAGCCTAGGGAGAGCCTAAGACTTTATAGAAACTCTCAAAAATATCGTAAGCCATTGGAAGAAATGGTGCGCCCGGAACGATTCGAACGTCCGACCCTCAGATTCGTAGTCTGATGCTCTATCCAGCTGAGCTACGGGCGCATGCACATCGCGGAGCCCCATGGGGGCAGGCGGAGCGATCCGCCATCTCGTCGAAGGCGGGCCACTCTTAAAGCCTTGAGCGGTCAAAGGCAAGGGGGCGAACAAGCCAAATCCGGGGGCCTGCCCCCGAAAAACCGCCGGAACCCGCCGCCCTGCCGGGGATCAGATTTTGTGTCGATCCCGGTAGGAAATGGCGGTTCCGAGCGTCTCCGCCTCGTAGACGGCGCGGGCGATGGCGCGGGCGACGCAATCGGCCGCCAGCGCACCGAGCGCCGAGAGGACCACGTGCCGGGCCTCATGCCCGAGCGGGCAG
>JAGUWA010000398.1 GCA_020062605.1 Parvibaculum sp.
CGAGCCATCCCGACGAATCCATCTCGATTGTGCGCAGCTGGCTGCACGAAACCGCTTGAGGATCTGAAAATTGGCGACGGCACCGAAAATCAAGGACGAAAAGACCCTCACCGGCCCGCAGAAGGCGGCGATCTTCATGCTCGCGATCGGCGCGGACGACGCTGCACCTCTCTGGGAGATGCTCGACGAGGATGAAATCCGCGAGATGTCGCAGATCATGTCCTCCCTCGGCTCGGTGCAGGCCGGCACCGTCGAAAAGCTTCTCGTTGAGTTCGCCTCCAAGGTCTCCGGCACCGGCGCCCTGGTTGGCTCCTACGAGTCGACCGAACGTCTTCTCATGCGCTTCCTGCCCGAGGACCGGGTAAACGCTGTCATGGACGAAATCCGCGGCCCCGCCGGCCGCACCATGTGGGAGAAGCTCGGCAACGTGAACGAAGCCGTCCTGGCGAGCTATCTGAAAAACGAATACCCGCAGACCGTCGCCGTGGTGCTCACCAAGATTCGTCCGGAGCACGCGGCCCGGGTCCTCGCCTGCCTGCCGGAAGACTTCGCACTCGAAGTCGTCACCCGCATGCTGCGCATGGAGTCCGTGCAGAAGGAAATTCTCGACAAGGTCGAACAGACGCTTCGTTCCGAGTTCATGTCCAACCTGTCGCGCACCAACCGGCGTGACAGCCATGAGCTGATGGCCGAGATCTTCAACAATTTCGATCGCCAGACGGAGAGCCGCTTCCTCGCATCGCTGGAAGAGCGTTCGCGCGAATCCGCCGACCGCATCAAGGCGCTCATGTTTACTTTCGAAGACCTTGGGCGCCTCGATCCGGGCTCGGTACAGACGCTGCTGCGCGCTGTCGACAAGAACAAGCTTGCTGTCGCCCTCAAGGGTGCGTCCGACGCGCTGCGCGACCTCTTCTTCGCGAACATGTCGGAGCGTGCTGCGAAGATACTCCGTGAAGACATGGAAATGATGGGCCCTGTCCGTCTGAAGGATGTCGATGAGGCTCAAACAACCATGGTCAACATCGCCAAGGACCTCGCCAACAAGGGCGAGATCATGATCGCCTCCGACAGCTCCGACAACGAACTCATTTACTGACCGGCATAGACAAGGGACATCCGGATCAACGGTATGAAACAGGCAGTGAAGTTCACCTTCGACACACACTTCGGCGACAAGTCCAGGCGACCCGTCACCAAGACTCCGTCGTCGCCTGCCTTCACCGAGGCGGATGTCGAGGCTGCGCGCAGGGAAGGCTTTATCGCCGGGCAGGCGCAAGGCCGCCACGACGCTGAAGTCGAGGCCGACCGTCAGCTTGGTGACACCATGGCGCAGCTCTCCCAGAGTGCAGCCAGCCTCCTCGCAGCCCTCGACAGCCATATCGCATCCACGAAACGTGAAGCCTCCGAACTCGCTCTCGAAGTCGCTCGCAAACTCGCTCCGGCACTCATCGCCACACGACCGGAAATCGAGATCGAAGCCCTGCTTCGGGACTGCCTCGCTCACCTGAACCGTGAGCCTCATATCCTGCTGCGCGTTTCCGCATCGCTCGTCGACCGCATGAAGGAGACAGTGGACCGTATGGCAATGGAACGGGGCCTGACAGGTCGCATCATTCTTCTCGGCGAACCGGCAATGGCCGAAGGCGACTGCGTGGTTGAGTGGGCTGACGGTGGCGTTGCCCGAAACCGCGAGGAAATCGAGCGCGAAATCTCCGAGATCATCGCCCGGCACATCGAAACGATGAAAACCGGACAGGAAAATTCACTCGCCATGCACGAGCCCCACGAAGCGGGCCGAGACGAGCGGTAACAACAGACATCTGAAGGAGTTCTCACTATGGCCGACCAGGACGAAGAAGTCGCGCTTCCCGATCTCGCCGATGCCGAGGTTGCCTCCTCTCTCGATGAGACCGAAGTCGCGCAGGAGGAGGAAGATGTCGCGAGAACGGCACAGGACCTCGAGGCGGTCTTCGATGTCCCCGTGAATGTCTCGGCCGTCCTCGGCAAAACTCACATCGAGGTGTCGAACCTGCTGAAGCTCGGACGAGGCGCGATCGTCGAGCTCGACCGCAAGGTCGGCGAGGCCATCGACATCTACGTCAACGAAAGGCTCGTCGCACGCGGCGAAGTCGTGGTGGTAGACGATCGGCTCGGCGTCACGATGACGGAAATCGTCAAAGGCGGCCTCGTCTGACGCTGGATCGATCTGAACCCGAAAACCGAAATCTGAGATAGAGAAAGTAGAGGAGCCGCACATGCGCCTTCTGATCGTCGGAACCCTGAACGGACAGCTCTCCACCGCCACGAAAATGGCGATGGCGAAGGGCGCCAAGGTGACCCATACGGAGACCGTCGACCAGGCGATCGAGACACTGCGCGCAGGGCGCGGCGCCGATCTGATGATGGTTGATGTTGCGATGGACATCGAGAACCTCATCTCCCGCCTTCAGGCTGAGCACATCTGTATCCCTGTTGTCGCATGCGGCGTCGAGACGAACGCCCGCGCCGCTGTGAATGCCATCCGGGCCGGCGCGAAGGAGTACATCCCGCTGCCCCCCGACGCCGATCTCATCGCCGCCGTGCTTTCGGCTGTTGCCGATGAAAGTCACGCCCTCATCTTCCAGGACCAGAAGATGGCCTCGGTCGTGAAGCTCGCAGATCAGGTTGCTCCTTCCGAGGCGTCGATCCTCATCACCGGCGAATCCGGCACGGGTAAGGAAGTCATCGCGCACTACGTTCACAGTCGCTCGCTTCGGCGCGACAAGCCGTTCATCTCGGTGAACTGCGCTGCCATTCCGGAAAATCTGCTGGAGTCGGAACTCTTCGGCCATGAGAAAGGCGCATTCACAGGCGCGGTCGCTCGGCGCATTGGCAAGTTCGAGGAAGCCGACGGCGGTACGCTGCTGCTCGATGAAATCAGCGAAATGGACATACGCCTCCAGGCAAAGTTGCTTCGTGCCATTCAGGAGCGCGAGATCGATCGCGTCGGTGGAAAGACACCCGTCAAAGTCAACATCCGCATCATTGCGACCTCGAACCGGGACCTGCAGGCCGAAGCCCGTTCGGGACGTTTCCGTGAAGACCTCTTCTACCGCCTGAATGTCGTCAATCTCCAGCTCCCGCCCCTTCGAGAGCGTCCGGCCGACATCGTCGCGCTGGCGGACCATTTCGCGGCGCGCTACGCCAAGCAGAACGGCCTCGCTCAGAAGACGATTTCAGCGGAGGCTCGTCGCTTCCTCGGTCAGCATCGCTGGTCGGGAAATGTACGCGAACTCGAAAACACCATGCACCGTGCCGTGCTTCTTTCCACCGCTGCCGAGATCGATGTCGATGCGATTCGCCTGCCGGACGGAACACGGCTCGACGACACGCCTCTCAACGGCGTCGCCCAGAAAGCGGCGGCGGCAGCCGATGCCGCCTCCCGCGCCTTCGTCGGCAAAACGGTTGCGGAAGTGGAGCAGGATCTCATTCTCCAGACGCTCGACCATTGCTTCGGCAACCGGACGCACGCCGCCAACATCCTCGGCATCTCGATCCGCACCCTGCGGAACAAACTCAAGGAATACGGCGAGCAGGGCATCCAGATACCGACGCCCGGCGAAGCCCGTCCCCAGTTCGGCTGACTTCTCAGACCCCACGCCTTTTCAGGAACGCAGTTCCAGGGATTCAATGAATGAGTGATGCAAGCAGCGCCGCGCCGGCAAAGGGAATGCTCGGCAGCCTTGGTATCTCTGGCATGACACCGCGCAGTCTGATAGCCGATCTCGCCAAGCGTGGCGATCTCGCTCTCGCGTTCGGCGTCATGGCGATTATCGTCGTTCTTATCCTGCCGCTGCCCGCCTTCCTGCTCGACTTTTCGCTCGCCATCTCGATCACCTTCTCCGTGCTCGTGCTGATGACGGCGCTTTTCATCCAGAAGCCGCTCGAATTCAGTGCCTTTCCGACTGTCCTCCTCATTGCGACAATGTTGCGCCTCGCGCTGAATCTCGCTTCCACGCGCCTTATCCTCGGCCAGGGACACGAAGGCACTGGCAGCGCCGGCAAGGTCATCGAGGCCTTCGGCAATTTCGTGATGCAGGGCAACTTCGTCATCGGCGTCATCGTCTTTGCGATCCTTGTCATCGTGAATTTCGTCGTCATCACCAAGGGTTCGGGCCGCATCGCGGAAGTTGCGGCGAGGTTCACTCTCGATGCCATGCCCGGCAAGCAGATGGCGATCGACGCCGATCTTTCCGCCGGCCTTATCGACGAAAAACAGGCGCGCGAACGCCGCACGAACCTGGAGAACGAAAGCTCCTTCTTCGGCGCCATGGACGGCGCCTCGAAGTTCGTCCGCGGCGACGCGATCGCAGGCCTTCTCATTACCTTCATCAACGTGATCGGCGGCATCGTGATTGGCGTCGCGCAGAACAGCATGAGCTTTGGCGATGCCGCTCACACCTACACGCTGCTCACGGTTGGCGATGGCCTCGTAAGCCAGATTCCCGCCCTCATCGTCTCGACAGCCGCAGGCCTCCTTGTGTCAAAGGCGGGTGTCGAAGGGGCCGCCGACGAAGCCCTCTTCGATCAGCTCTCTGGCTACCCGCAAGCACTCGGCATGTCCTCCTTCGTGATGGGCACCATGGCGCTTCTGCCGGGCCTTCCCGCAATCCCATTCCTTCTGCTCGCCGGAGCATCCGGCGGCCTCGCCTTCTATTTGACGAAGACGCGCAAGAAGCGCCAGGACGATGCCGACCTTGCCGAGGCTCAGGAAGCGGAAGCAAAGCCCGTGGCCGAGGAACCGATCAGCACCGCACTCAAGATGGACGAGCTGCGCCTCGAGATCGGGTATGCGCTGCTACCGCTCATCAACGGCAAGGACCATCAGAAGCTCACCGACCAGATCAAGGCCCTGCGCCGTCAGATCGCGAGCGACATGGGCTTCGTCATGCCTTCCGTCCGCATCCTGGACAATGTCCAGATCGAGGCGAACAGCTATGTCATCCGCGTGAAGGAAGTCGAATCCGGTCGAGGCGACGTCTATGTCGGTCAGCTTCTCGTCATGGATCCGCATGGTGGTCAAATCCAGCTCCCCGGCCTTCACACCACGGAGCCGGCGTTCGGGCTGCCGGCGACCTGGATCGACGAAGGCTTGCGCGAGGAAGCATCCTTCCGCGGCTACACGGTGGTCGATCCTCCGACGGTGCTCACGACGCATCTCACCGAGATCATCAAGGACAA
>JAGUWA010000320.1 GCA_020062605.1 Parvibaculum sp.
GCCCGCCGGTGCGCGTCGACATGCGCCCCGTCCGCTCCACGAGGCCCGCATTCTCGACGAGGCGGCGGAAATTCTGCTTGTGGACATGAAGCCCGAGCAGCGCCTCCACCGTCTTCTGCAATTCGTACAGTGTGAAGGTTGGCGGCATCAGCTCGAAGGCGACCGGGCGGTATTTGATCTTGGCGCGGAGCCGGCTCATCGCGGTCGCGAGGATGCGGCGATGGTCGAACTGCATCGGCCGGCCGAGTTGCGGCGTCTTGCCCTTGAAGAGATGCTGCGCGTTCGGGCGTCCGTCGCGCGCCGCTTCGAGCAGCAGGCCCGCGCTGTAGAGCAACTCGTAGCGCTCCAGCGCCTTCTCGTCGTCCCATTGAACGCCGTCCACGCCGAAGCAAAGCCGCATCCGGTCGCGCCGCTTGCCGCGTGCGAGTTCCTGGGGCGAGGCTTCCGATTGTTTCGCCACCCATTCGCGCAGGAGCGGCACGATCACCTGGTCGACGATCGGCGGCTTGCCCTCGCGCCAGTCTTCCCACGGAAAGTGCTGATACCAGTCCCGCCAGGCCGCGCCCTTCATCGCTTCGTCATGGCTGCGCGTGAGCGCGAGATAGCCGACCGAGACGACATGTTCGCCCGGCTCCTCGATTTCGAGCGAGTGCCGCCCGCGATCGCCGAACGTATAGAGTTGTTCGACATAGCCGAGTTCGAGTTGCGTCTGTTCCTGCACCCAGGAGCGCAAGCCGATTTCGAGCGTGCGGTGCTCCATCGGATTGAATGGGCCGAAGGGCAGCGCATCCCAGCCGCCCGTGCCGTCCGCTTCGTCATGCGGCACGACGAGGATTTTCGGTTCGTAGTCCGAAACGGTGACGATGGCGGCATTGAGCCCGATGACAACGGCCTTGTCGGCGCGCATCGCGGCTTCGGCGGCGGACTGGACGGAGGGCTTGGGCGCAACCTCGGCCATCGCGTCTCAGCCCCGGTTGGAACGAAGCGCGGTGGGACGAAGAGGAATGGAGAAGAGTTCGCCCTCCCAGCAGGCGCGTCCGGGCCCGAGCGCCTCGACCGCGGCCGACATGCGCCCCTCGCGCTTCAGCAGGCTGTCGGCGTGACGCACCATCAGCCGGTTCGGATGTGCATGCGAACCGCAGGCGCGGACCAGACGGGCGAGTTCGTCTTCCGGGTGTCCCTCGTTGAGCGCGCAGAGCGCGATGAAGGCAGCCGCCGTCGACCGGCTGATCCCCGCCCAGCAGTGAACGAGCAGCGGGCTCTTCTGATCCCATGCCTGAACGAAGGCGATGAGTTCGGCCACATGCTCGACGCCCGGCGGCACGAGATCGTCGATTTCCTCGGCAATGTCGTTCACGCCGAGGCGCAGATGCTGCATGGGCAGGATGCCTTGCGGCGTGTCGATCATCGTGTCCGGATCGAGCAGGCTCACGAGATGGGAGGGCTTTACCTCCCTGATCGCATCCGGAATGGCACTGAGGGGGCTTACATAAATCATCATTTTTTCTGGCGGGGCGCTCGTAACGGGCGCACAGAGCGTGGTCTGCGTTTCGGAATCGACTATACGATCCTAATAACACAGATTTGTGCAAAGTCGGGCAGAAATCCAGAGGAAACCGTCACTTATCGGCGCCACGCTCCTCGGTCAGCTCGCGGAAACGGGCCAGAAACCGTGCCTGCGCCTTCTTCGTCGGCAGGGGTTCGATCCGCATCGGGGTGAGCCCCCTCGGCCGCCCGAAGAACTGCGCCGCCTCCTCATCCGAAAAACCGGCAATCTGCGTTGCCTCGAAAAAGGCCGACGCATGATCCGCCCGCTTGATGAGGTCCTCGACCGATTGCGGCAGTTCCGGCGGGAGCCCGAAACGCACATGGATCGCCGCGGCGAGGCGGTGCTCGAAGGCCTTGTAGTCGATCCCGAGCGCCGCCTTGAACGGGCTGATCATGTCGCCGATCACATATTCCGGCGCATCGTGCAGCAAAGCCGCAAGGCGCCATTTCGCGGGCCAGCCGGGGCGGAAGCGCGCGCATATGTCGTCCACCAGAACGCAGTGCTCGGCGACCGTGAAGGCATGGTCGCCCTTCGTCTGCCCGTTCCACCGGGCAACGCGGGCAAGGCCATGCGCAATGTCGTCGATCTCGACATCGAGCGGCGAGGGATCGAGCAGGTCGAGCCGGCGTCCGCTCAGCATGCGCTGCCAGGCGCGCGGCGGTGCGGCTGCTTTTCGTCCTGTCTGCTTCTGCTTCGGCGGTGTCATGGGAGGCGAAACTTAAGGACCTTCCGCCCGTCTGTCGATTGCGGGAGGACAAAATGCCTGTGCGGAACTGTCCGATTGCGGCGAAACCCCGGCTTTGTCCATGATCGCTATGAGGCTAAGCTCGCCTTTCGCCCGGCCCGGGCCAGAAACACACGACCAGATAAGGCAAAAGAAACGATATGGCGGTCGAACCAGTCCCCTCCGAACTCCTTTATCGTGCTTGCGACGTGAGCCAGTTCGAATTTGGCACCACTGCGGAACTGGACGACCATACCGGTCTCGTCGGACAGGAGCGCGTTCTCGACGCATTGCGCTTCGGCACCGGCATCCGCCGCCAGGGCTACAACATCTTCGTGCTCGGGCCGGACGGTGCGGGGAAGCACGAGGCCGTGCTGCGCTTTCTCGCCAGCGCCGCGATGAAGGAACGCGCGCCCTCCGACTGGGTCTATGTCAACAACTTCACGACGCCGCACAAGCCGGTCGCACTCGAACTCGGCGCGGGCACGGGCCGCCTTTTGAAGGAGGGCATGGGCCGTCTCGTCGAAGACCTGAAGGTCACGATCCCTTCGATCCTCGAAAGCGAGGAATATCAGAACCGCCGTCAATCCATCGACGAGGAATACCAGGAACGCCAGGAGCAGGCCTTCGAGGAACTGCGGAGCAAGGCCGAGGCGCAGGACATAGCTCTTCTCCGCACGCCGGCGGGCTTTGCGCTCGCCCCCGTGCATGACGGCAATGTCGTGAAGCCCGACGAGTTCAACAAGCTCCCCGAAGAGGACCGCAAGCGCATCGAGGCGACGATCCAGTCGCTGCAGAAGGAACTGGCCGAAACCATCGAGCGCATTCCGGGCTGGGAAAAGGAACATTTCCAGCGTGTCCGCGACCTGAACCGCGAAGTAGCCGATCGCGCCGTCACGCAATCCATCCGTGAACTGCGCGCGCATTTCGAGGGCCTCCCGGCGGTCAGGAAGTGGTTCGATGAAGTGACCGCCGATCTCGTCGCCAATATCGGCATGTTCGCGAGCGGCGGCGGCGAAGGCGAGAACGAACAGCAGCGCGTCATCGCCGCCATGCAGGCGATGGGTCAGTGTCGGGATGCGCTCTTGCGCCGGGCCGTACACCGGCACGTCGTAGTGCGTCA
>JAGUWA010000419.1 GCA_020062605.1 Parvibaculum sp.
GCGCCTTTCTCCGCCTTCTGGATCGGATTTCTGGTGACGGCGGCGTTCGCGGGAGTGCTTGCATGGGCCATCGTCTCGGTCATTCACGGCATTTTCGTTCCGCCCGGCTCCGTCATTCGCCACATGGCGGTTACGGTCGCCGTTTTCCCGGTCTTTGCTATGCTGTTCGGACGCATTCAGACGCGCGTCCTGCAGGGCAGCTAGAAGCAGGGAGATGAGGTCGAGCGCATGCAGATAAGCGGGCGGGACAGCAACAGGTACCAGACCTTCACGCGGCGAGCGGCTCTGCTTGCGGGTGCGCAGGGCGTTGCCTTCCTCGCGCTGGCGGGCCGCATGTACTACCTGCAGGTGCTGAAGACCGACCAATACCGCATGCTTGCGGAGGAGAACCGCGTGAGCATGCGTCTGCTTGCGCCGCTGCGGGGTAATATCGTCGACCGCTTCGGCCGCATACTTGCGGCCAACCGGCAGAATTACCGCGCCATGCTGATCTCCGAGCAGACGCCCGACGTGGAAGCGACGCTCACACGTCTTTCCAATATCGTCGAGATCGACGACTTCACGAAGAAGCGCATCCTGCGGGACATTTCCCGGTCGCCCCGTTTTATGCCGGTAACGGTGGCGGAAGACCTTACCTGGGATCAGTTCGCGCAGGTGAATATCAATGAGCCGGATCTTGCCGGGATCGTTCCGGATGTCGGTGAGACGAGAGACTATCCCTACGGCGAGGAGCTCGCCCATATCCTCGGCTATGTCGCTGCCGTCTCCGAGAAGGATCTTCAGCAGGCGGAAGGAAATCAGCCGGTTCTGAAGCTTCCGGGCTTTCGTATCGGCAAGGAAGGCATTGAGAAGACCTACGACAAGGAACTGCGCGGCATGCCGGGCTCCAGCCATGTCGAGGTGAATGCCTATGGCCGAGTGATCCGCGAGCTTGCCAAGGATCCGGGCACGCCCGGCAGCGAGGTCGTGCTCACGCTCGACATGGACATCCAGCGGTTCGCGTGGGATCGGCTCAAGGGCGAGTCCGCAAGTGCGGTTGTTCTCGACGTTCATACCGGCGACGTCATCTCTTTCGTTTCGGCGCCGGCCTATGACCCCAACCAGTTCAACATGGGTTACGGAACGGCCGAGTACAAAGCGCTGCTCGAAAGCCCCTATCTGCCATTGATGAACAAGGCGCTCGCAGGCATGTATCCGCCGGGTTCGACCTTCAAGATGGTCGTTGCCATGGCGGCCGTCGAAGCGGGCATCGACCCGAGCCATCGCGTCGTCTGTCCCGGCCATTATTCGCTTGGCAGCCACGATTTCCATTGCTGGAAGAAGGGCGGGCATGGCGCGCTCAACATGCACGAGGCGATCAAGCACTCCTGCGACGTCTATTTTTACGACACGGCAAAGCGCATCGGCATCGAAGCCGTTGCCGACATGGCGAAGCGGTTCGGCCTGGGAGAGACTTACGGATTCGAGGTTCCCGGAGAGAAGCCGGGCCTCGTGCCGACGCCCGGATGGAAGCGGGCCGTGAAGGGCGAGGTCTGGCACCCCGGCGAAACGGTGATTGCCGGTATCGGTCAGGGTTATCTGCTGGCGACGCCGCTTCAGCTCGCGGTGATGACCGCGCGCATTGCGAATGGCGGTTACGCCATCCAGCCCAGAATCACGCGCGCCATCGGCGGCAATCTGCTTCCCATTCCCGAGCCGAAGCTCATTGGCGTGAGCGAACAGGCGATCCGCGTGGTGCAGGGAGGTATGAACGGCGTCTCCAATGAAATCGGCGGTACGGCCTATCGCTCGCGCATCGCCGAGCCGGGCATGGAGCTTGCGGGCAAGACAGGCACAGCGCAGGTTCGACGCATCAGCCGTGCGGAACGCCTGAGCGGTGTTCTGAAAAATGAAGCACTCGAATGGCGGCAGCGCGACCATGCACTCTTCGTCTGTTTTGCGCCTGTCGATGAGCCGCGCTACGCCTTGTCTGTCGTGATCGAGCATGGTGGATCCGGCTCCGGCGCCGCTGCGCCCGTCGCTCGCGACATCATGCATGAGGTTCTGAAGCGCAATCCGCCAAGACCGCAGGCCGGGAATCCGCCGGGCGGTCCAAAACCGGCGAGGACAGGCTGATGCTCGACCTTCGCCGGTTCACCGGCCATGAAATGCGTCTCGGCGAAAAGCTGATCGAATTCAACTGGGGCTTTCTTCTTCTGCTCCTGCTGATCGCGTCGATCGGCTTTGCCATGCTCTATTCGGTCGCAGAGGGCAGCTTTTCGCCCTGGGCCTTCAGGCAAGCGGCGCGGTTCGCGGTTGGCATGGGCATCATGGTGTCGGTCGCGATGATCGACCTTCGCCTCTGGATGCGTCTGGCTTATCCGCTATACGGCATCGCGTTGGTCATGCTGGTCGCGGTCGAGGTTATCGGTTTCGTCGGCATGGGCGCGCAGCGCTGGCTCAATCTCGGCTTCGTATCGGTGCAACCCTCCGAAATCATGAAGGTGACGCTGATCCTCGCGCTTGCCCGCTATTTTCATGGGCTGACCCTTGAGGAGGTGTCGCGGATCAGGAACCTGCTCATCCCGCTCGGCCTTGTCGGCGCACCGGTGGCGCTCGTCGTGCTGCAGCCGGACCTCGGCACCGCGATCCTGCTCATCGCGACGGGCGCCGTCCTCTTCTTCTCCGCGGGCCTGCGCTGGCGTTATTTCATTCTTGCCGGCGTCAGTGTGCTGGCGGTCATTCCGGTGGTCTGGAGCCGGCTCCACGATTACCAGCGCAACCGTGTGCTGACCTTTCTGGAGCCGGAACGCGATCCGCTCGGGGCGGGCTATCACATCCTGCAATCGAAGATCGCTCTCGGCTCCGGCGGTATTTTCGGCAAGGGCTTCATGGAAGGCACGCAGAGCCAGCTCAACTTCCTGCCGGAAAAACACACGGACTTCATCTTCACCATGCTGGGCGAAGAGCTTGGCCTTGTCGGCGGGCTTGTGCTGCTCACACTCTATTTCGTGGTGCTGATGTTCTCGCTCAATGTGGCGCTCCAGTGCCGAAACCAGTTCGGCCGGCTGGTTGCCATCGGCGTTTCCATGACCTTCTTTTTCTATGTCTTCATCAATACGTCGATGGTCATGGGTCTTTTGCCGGTCGTCGGCGTGCCGCTGCCGCTGGTCTCCTATGGCGGCACGGCGATGCTCTCGCTCATGTTCGCCTTCGGGCTCCTGATGAGCGTTCACATCCACCGGAATCTGGAGATTTCGAGGGGACCGAGCGCGTTCTGGTAGGGCGGATGGACGCGGGAAGCCATCTCTTTTGCAAGAGGCGCCTGCGCGGCTGGACAGGCCCCCATTCCTTTGCTATAGGCACCGCTCCCCCACGAAAATCGGTGGCCGGGATGGTGGTTTCCACCGGCCGCTCAGGCGGCACGGCGGGCGCATAGCTCAGTTGGTAGAGCAGCTGACTCTTAATCAGCGGGTCC
>JAGUWA010000096.1 GCA_020062605.1 Parvibaculum sp.
CGGCCGGCGCCATCGTCACGCCTTCGACACTCGCGCGTGCAAGAGAGAAGGGCCTCGACGCACAGGCCTTTCTCGACCGCCACGATTCGGGCACCTTCTTCGCCGAGCTTGGCGACCTGGTGAGAACGGGCCCGAGTTACACGAATGTGAACGACTTCAGAATAATACTGGTAGATCAATAACTTAGAGACTTAAGTGCTCTCTATGTGCTCAAAATATCGCTCTTCATTTTCCGTAATATAAATTGCTTTCAGCCAACACGCCGGGTTCCACACCAGCGAATCCCAAAATTCTGAGAAGTTCTGCACTTTTGTATCCAAGCGGCGCGCTCGTTAGTTACTGTTACGCTCGGTCGCAAAATAATTAAGGTTCCTACGCTGGGGGGGGCGGAGACTTATGAATACTTTCGTTGGCATCCTTATTTCGGCTGCGGCTGGAACGCTTTCCCTAATAGGCATTCTTGCCATCGGCCTCGGCATCGTCGCTCTCATCAAACCACTTCCCAAGCTGCGACTCGGTGTCCGTTGGCGATCTGCAACATTGCTCATTGTTGGGCTGGTAATTGCCGCCATCGGCGGCAACGTTGCGGAGTATCAGAAGGCCAAGCAAGAGGGCTATGCATCGGTCGAAGAAATGCGATCGGCGCAGAAAGCATTGGCAGAGAAAAAAGCTATGCAGGCCAAAATCGATGTCTTGGTCGAAAAATTTCCTGGCCTCGCTGAAAAGCCATGGGCCTTTAAGGAAAGTCGGGTGATGCTGGCGTGTTTCGATGACACCGGCCCGAACGCTATTGTCCGATCAGAAAGCAGCAAGAAGATTTTCGCCTTGAACGGTTTGGCGATGCGCCATTACGAAGACGCAAGTGAAATCATTGAGCCCAACACCTCGGTTGGCCACTTAATTGAGGTCGCAAACTACCTTTGTGGTGACGCGGAGAGACAGCGGCAATGGCTCAGTCTCGAATATAACGACGAGACCAGTTCGATAAGCGCGAACATTTATGAGGACGGATTCAAAACCGACCGCGAGGTCGCACTAGAGAAAATAGAAGAACAATTCAGCCCCTACGATGGAAGTCACTACAATTTAGAACGACTCGTCAAAGCGTCAATGAATGACCCGGACAGCTACGATCACGTTGAAACTGTTTACTGGGTCATGGTCGATCACCTAGTCGTTCGGACGACTTTCCGAGGCAACAACGCTTTTGGAGGAAAAGTAACGCAAAGCGTAAAAGCAAAAATCTCGTTCGATGGCGATGTGATTGACGTTTTTGAGTAGCCGCAAATTGGACCGACTAGGTAAGTACGTTGAGCTGACAGGCGCGGGGCGGATAAACCGAAGCAGTTGCTGATTTCAAATTGGCGCTCATGGTCACCCACGCAGGTAATTGGCGGTGAGCGTTCATCACATGAGGTTTATGTGCGCTCTATGTGCGCTGCCCGATTAAGCGGGCAATTTGAGTCCTTTAAAATCAAGGGCTTACCGAAAGTGGGCGTAAGCACATTTTCTCATATCTGCTTACTTAGCTCGCCGACAAAATTTCTCTACAGAATCAACGCACATTCGATAATCAATCAGTTATCCGTGATTCTAGGGTGGCGAAAAGTGAACGATTTCCGGGTCATACTCGTCGACGGACCCGACGCCCCGACCGATAGCGTACCCGAAGAAGACAGGAGCTCTCCCCTTTGACCCGCCGCCGCAACGTCAAGATCATCGCCACACTGGGCCCCGCTTCCGACAATCCCGACATGATCCGCAAGCTCTTCGACGCGGGCGCGGACGTGTTCCGGCTCAACATGAGCCATCTCGACCACAAGAACCTGAAGCGGGTACACGCCGCCGTGCGGCAGGTGGAGCGCGAGGTGGAGCGGCCGATCGGCATTCTCGCCGATCTGCAGGGGCCGAAGCTCAGGATCGGCGAGATGAAGGACGGCGGCGCCATGCTCGACAAGGGCGCGCGCTTCCGCCTCGACACCTCGCAGAAGGCGGGCGACGCGACGCGCGCCTACCTGCCCCATCCGGCGATCTTCGACGCGGTGAGCGCGGGCCAGGCGCTTCTTCTCGACGACGGCAAGATCCGCCTCGCTGTGAAAGGCAAGGGCCGCGACCATATCGACACGGAAGTTGTGGTGGGCGGCAAGCTGTCGAGCCGCAAGGGCGTGAGCCTCCCCGACACGCTGCTGCCACTGACCGCGCTGACGGAAAAGGACCGGAGCGATCTCGACGCGGCGCTCGACCTCGGCGTCGACTGGGTGGCGCTTTCCTTCGTGCAGCGCCCGGACGACGTCGCCGAAGTGCGCAAGATCGCGCGCGGCCGCGCCGCCGTTCTCGCCAAGATCGAGAAGCCGCAGGCGCTCGAACATCTGGAAGAAATTCTCGAAATATCCGACGCGATCATGGTGGCGCGCGGCGATCTCGGCGTGGAGCTTCCGCTCGAACAGGTGCCGGGCTGGCAGAAGCGGCTGACGCGCACGGCGCGGCGCGCGGGCAAGCCCGTTGTCGTCGCCACGCAGATGCTCGAAAGCATGATCTCCTCGCCGACGCCGACACGCGCCGAGGTTTCCGACGTCGCAACCGCCGTCTTCGAGGGCGCCGATGCGGTCATGCTCTCGGCGGAATCGGCGGCGGGGCAATTCCCCGTCGAGGCGGTGGCGATGATGGACCGCGTGGCGCAGGCGGTCGAAACCGATCCGACCTATCCCGGCATCATCTATGCGCAGCGCAACGAACCGGAGGCGACGGGCGCCGACGCGATTTCGGCGGCCGCCCATTCCGTCGCCGATACGCTGAACGCGGCCGCCATCGTCTGCTGGACGAATTCCGGCTCGACGGGCCTGCGCGTCGCCCGCGAGCGCCCGCTCTTTCCGATCATCGTGCTGACCCCCATCGAGGCGACGGCGCGACGCCTCGCCCTTGTCTGGGGCCTGCATTGCGTACTGACAAAGGACGCAACCGACCTCGAAGACCTGTCGGAGCGCGCCTGCCGCATCGCCTATCGCGAAGGTTTCGCGCAGCCGGGCAAACGCATCGTTGTGACGGCGGGCGTACCGCTCGGCACGCCTGGCGCGACGAACATGCTGCGCGTGGCCTTCGTGGGGCGGCACGAGGAATAGGCTTTACGCCGCCGCGTCCGGCATCTCCACGCGGCCATCCTCATGGATCGTCGTCTGCCCGGCGCGCGGGCGCTCGCCACGCGCGAGACGCAGCACGGCATCCACCACCGCATCGCGCCGCGCATAATGCGGCATGTGGCCCGTACCCCTGAGCTTGATGAGCTCCGACCCCGCGACAGCGTTGTGAAACGCGTAGGAATGAAGCTTCGGCGAGACGGTGTAGTCCGCATTGCCGGTGACGACGATGGTCGGCACGGAAATCTCGCCATAGCGCATGCTCTGCCGCGCGAGATGTCCCTTGAGGTTCGCCGTGTCCTCGCTGTTGGCGCGAAACTCGGACGGACGGAAGAGGAGCGGCAGCGCGATCGCCTCCGCATAACCTTCCGGCGCCTTGTCGGGATGGAAATTCGCCGCCACACCCTTCGGCATCAGCACCTTTCCGCCCGGAACGATCATGGTACGGAGGAAAACCGCGCCGATGAGAGGCGTGCGCACGACCGAATGATACCAGGCGATGCCGCCCGGCCAGGGATAGAGCGCGCCCGAAAGCGGCAGCAGGCCGGCAATGCCTTGCGGATCGGCCAGC
>JAGUWA010000045.1 GCA_020062605.1 Parvibaculum sp.
GCGCGGATTGCGTTCTCGTCGACGCGCCCTGCAGCGGCACCGGCGCCTGGCGGCGCAGCCCCGATGCCCGCTGGCGTCTCGATCCCGGCACGCTCGAAGGATATCGCGCAGCACAGGTCGAAGTGCTTGCTCGCAGCGCTGCGCTGGTCCGCCCCGGTGGCCGAATCGTCTATGTCACTTGTTCGCTTCTGCCATCCGAAAATGAGCGGCAGATAGAAGCCTTCCTCGCTGCCCATCCCGGTTTCGCGCCGGTTCCCTGGGCGGCGGAGTGGCCGGAAGACCTCGTGCCGCCGCCGGTAATAGCGGGAGACTGGTTTCGCCTGAGCCCGGCCTCGACCGGAACGGACGGCTTCTTTGTCGCAATTCTTCGGCGGGAGGGAAGAGAATGATGCGCTGCGGCATCGGGCTTGACGGGTCGGGGGAAGGATGGTCTATCGGATATGTTCCCTTCGACGGGCCAGGATCCATGGCGGCCTCATTTCCCCGAAGAAAATCGTCGCGTTACGCGCTGCTGCCGATCTGGCTCTTCCTGCTCGCGGCATTCGTTCTGCCGCAGGCGGCGCACGCCGTCGATGCGCGCTCCGAGCGAGCCTCCCTGCGCCTGGCGGAGAAGGGTGTCGCGGCGGCAGCCGTGGGACGCCTCGAAGAAGCGCAGCGTCTGCTGGAAGAAGCGGTTGTCTCCAATCCCGCCAACGCGGAGGCCTATGCCGCACTGGCGGCCGTAAAGGATGTGGCCGGCAATCCGAAGCTCGCCCGCAAATACTATGTCATCGCCCTTGAGATAGACCCGGTGCTTCCCGCGGCACTCGGCGGTCTTGCGCGCCTCAATGTGTCGGCGGGAGACCGCGAAGCAGCGGAAATTCTCTTGCGGAAACTCCGCGCGACATGCCCCGCCTGTGCCGAAACGCGCGACGTCGAGCGGGCGCTCGCGGACATCGAACTCCCACCCAGATCGCAACCAAATCCGTAGACGGAACATGACTGAAGACCGCATTCTCATCATCGACTTCGGCAGCCAGGTCACGCAGCTCATTGCAAGGCGCGTTCGCGAAAGCGGCGTCTATTGCGAGATCGTGCCCTTCAACAAGGTCGAGGAGATGTGGGAAGGCTTCGGCCCGAAAGGGATCATCCTTTCCGGCAGCCCCGCCAGCGTCAGCCGCGAGAACAGCCCGCGTGCTCCCCAGTTTGTCTTCGAGGCAGGACTGCCCGTTCTCGGCATCTGTTACGGGCAGCAGACCATGACGCTGCAGCTCGGCGGCAAGGTCGAAGGCCATGACGAGCGCGAGTTCGGCCGCGCCTCGATCGAACTGGTCGAGGACACACCCCTGCTCGACGGCATCGTGAAGAAGGGCGAGAGCGAGCCCGTCTGGATGAGCCATGGCGACCGCGTCGTCGCTATCGCGCCAGGCTTCAAGGTCGTGGCGCGGAGCCGCGGCGCGCCTTTCGCCGTCATCGCCGACGAGGAACGCCGTTTCTACGGGGTGCAGTTCCACCCGGAAGTCGTGCACACGCCGCGTGGCCGCGACATGCTGTGGAACTTCACGCACCGCATCTGTGGCTGCAAGGGCGACTGGACCATGGCCGCCTTCCGCGAAACCGAGATCGCCAAGGTGCGCGCGCAGGTAGGGTCGGGCCGCGTCATCTGCGGCCTTTCCGGCGGCGTCGATTCATCGGTCGTCGCCGTGCTGCTGCACGAAGCGATCGGTGACCAGCTTCAGTGTGTCTTCGTCGACACCGGCATGATGCGCGCGGGCGAGGCCGAACAGGTCGTCTCGCTCTTCCGCGATCACTACAACATCCCGCTCGTCGCGGTGGATGCGAGCGATCTCTTCCTCGGAAAGCTCGACGGCATCACCGACCCCGAACAGAAGCGCAAGATCATCGGCGCGACCTTCATCGACGTCTTCGAGGCGGAAGCGAAGAAGATCGGTGGCGCGGATTTCCTCGCGCAGGGCACGCTCTATCCCGATGTGATCGAAAGCGTCTCCTTCGCGGGCGGACCTTCCGTCACCATCAAGAGCCATCACAATGTCGGCGGCTTGCCTGAGCGCATGAACATGAAGCTCGTCGAGCCGCTCCGCGAACTCTTCAAGGACGAGGTGCGCGAGCTTGGCCGCGAGCTTGGGCTTCCCGAGCAGTTTGTCGGCCGCCATCCCTTCCCCGGACCGGGCCTCGCGATCCGCGTGCCCGGCGAAATCACGCGCGAGCGCCTCGAAATCCTGCGCAAGGCGGACACGATCTATCTGGAAGAAATCCGCGCCGCCGGTCTCTACGACCAGATATGGCAGGCCTTCGCTGTGCTGCTGCCCGTGCGCACAGTCGGCGTCATGGGCGATGAACGTACCTACGACTACGTCTGCGCGCTCCGCGCCGTCACCTCGCTCGACGGCATGACAGCCGACTACTATCCGTTCTCCCACGAGTTCCTGGGCCAGGTCTCGACCCGCATCATCAACGAGGTGCGTGGCATCAATCGTGTCGTCTACGACGTGACCTCGAAGCCGCCGGGAACGATCGAGTGGGAGTGAGACGTTCGAAGGAACAGATCAATTTGGATGATTTGACCGAATAAAGAAAGTCGTTGCCCTGAGGGGGCTCCGAAGCGATGCTTGAAACCTCACGGTCGGAGGTTTGACGACGCTCATGGTGCCCACCCGCCTTTCGAGGACGAGATTTAGGCTCGGAACTTCCTATCTGCTGGACAGTTTAAGTCTCGCAAGAGCGCACCGTATCCGGAAGAGGTTGCATGGAATGCGCCGCCACAAGATGGCGGTTTTCGCGAACGACCACATTGGGTTGGTGATCAATTTCTTCGGTGTTTACGAAAAAGATCAGCTCAAGTGTCTGTTTGATTTCCTCGCTCCGCTCTCCTCTAGGTTCAAGGCCGGATGTGTGCTCGACATAGGCGCGAATATCGGAAATCACGCCCTCTATTTCTCGGAAATATTCGGTCGTGTCCTGGCATTTGAGCCTCATCCCCACACCTACAAGTTGCTGGAGCTGAATGCCACGTTCAAAAAGAACGTCGAGACCTTGCCGATTGGACTGGGCGCTTCTGGCGAACGCGCTAGGATTGCCGAAAACCCGCTCAATCTCGGGGGATCAAGAATTTCGGATCGGGATGAAGACGGCATCTCTGTCTTCGATATTGAGGTCCGGCGTCTGGATGATGTTGTTCGCGATGTCGCTTCTGTAGAGATGATAAAATTAGACGTAGAAGGGCGCGAGCTGGACGTCCTGCAAGGCGCATGGGAGACGATAGACAGGCATCAGCCGGTAATAATATTTGAACAACTGAAGGATGAGTTTCGCGAAAACTCGACGCCGGTTATCGATGCGCTGAAGGAAAGAGGGTACAGGTGCTGCTGGATGGAGAAGCGGTTCAACTTTTCCGCCTCGTTTTTGCGGCGTTCCTTGTACGTGTTTGAGGTTCTTTTCGGCCGGGAGTACTTCGTGTTGACGGCGGATCGGATTCCGCCAAGATTTCACTTCATGATTATTGCGATACCGCCGCGCTATGTGGATCAGCTTATGCGCGGCTAGATTGCTCGCATGGCATGGCTGATCGCCCGCCTCGCACCGCTCGCATCAACGACCGCAAACGTAAAATTTTTCTCCTCCTTTCAATATCCGCCCGTCTTCGGCTTTGACATCGGTATTATATGTTGATATCAACACAACATCCCGAACGAGATAACTCGCGAAGAGGAGGGCGGAATGGCGCAGAACAAGGTTGTTTCCCGCGAGGAATGGCTCGTGGCGCGCAAGGCTCTCGTCGAGAAGGAGAAGGCGGAAACGCGTCTCCGGGACGAGGTGGCGGCCGCGCGCGCGGCGCTTCCCTGGGTGAAGGTCGACAAGGACTACATCTTCGACACGCGGGACGGACGAAAATCGCTCGCCGATCTCTTCGACGGCCGCAGCCAGCTCATCGTCTATCACTTCATGCTGGGGCCGGGCTGGAAAGCGGGTTGCCCCGGTTGCTCCTTCCTCTGCGACCATCTCGACGGCACACTTCCACATCTCAACAATCATGACGTGACACTTGTCGCCGTCTCGCGCGCGCCGCTTGCCGAAATCGAACGCTACAAGAAGCGCATGGGCTGGAAGTTCCCCTGGGTGTCGTCGAACGGCAGCGACTTCAACTACGACTACCACGTCTCCTTCACGCCGGAAGAACTCGCAAGCGGCAAGGTCTTCTACAATTTCCGTGAGACGGATACGTCGGATGCGCATGAGGAGCTTCCCGGTCTCAGCGCCTTCTATCGCAACGAGGCGGGCGGGATATTCCACACCTATTCGGTCTACGCGCGCGGGCCGGAACCCTTGATGGGTACCTACATGATCCTCGACATGGCGCCGCTCGGCCGCAACGAGAAGGGTGCGATGAACTGGATGCGCCGGCACGATGAATATGACGAGCAGCCGGCAACCCGCCGCGAAAGCGCAGCGGAGTAGCGGTTTCACGGCGAGCCACGTGGTTTGGCATAGTGCGAAATAAGGAGAAGTCAGATGGCCGAACCCAACAGGTTTCGCTGGTACGAGCTCATGACGAGCGACACCGAAGCCGCAGGCGACTTCTATCGCCACGTCGTCGGCTGGAATCTCGATCCCATGGGCGAAGGCGCCGATGCCTATACGCGCTTCCTCGTCGGCGATGCCGGCATCGGCGGCATGATGGCCATTCCCGAGGAGGAGTGCGATCGAGCGAAGCCCGGCTGGATCGGCTATGCCGCCGTCGACGATGTCGATGATTATGCTGAGCGTGTGACGCGCGCCGGCGGTGCGGTGCTCCGCGCGCCTGCCGACATCCCGGACATTCTGCGCTTCGCCGTCGTCGCGGACCCCGCGGGTGCACCCTTCGTCATCTTCCGCGGCAAGGGCGGCGACATGCCCGAACTTGCAGCCGGTACGCAAGGCACCGTCGGCTGGCACGAGCTCTATGGCGGCCCTGTCGATCGATCCTTCCCCTTCTATTCGGGTCTTTTCGGCTGGACGAAGGATGAGGCGATGCCCATGGGAGAGCAGGGCGTCTACCAGCTCTTCGCCGCGGGCGGAGATGCTGTGGGCGCGATGATGAAGATGGAGAACGGCGGTCCCGGCCCGATGTGGAACTTCTACTTCTGCGTCGACGACATCGACGCCGCCGTCGCGCGCATCGGAAAAAAGGGCGGCCGCATCACGATGGGTCCGCATCAGGTGCCGGGCGACGCCTGGATCGTCCAGGCGCTCGATCCGCAAGGAGCGTCTTTCGCGCTTGTCGGCGCGCGCGCCTGATTTATTTCGCGGCGCGGACGAGAACCTCGCCGATCTGAACGGCGTTGAGCGCCGCGCCTTTCAGAAGCTGGTCGCCCGCGACGAACATCGCGATCGACCGTCCGGAAGGATCTGAAATGTCCTGGCGGATGCGGCCGACGAGAATGTCGTCCTGCCCCGACGCGTCCTTGGGCATCGGAAAATAGTTTTCCGCGCGATCGTCGACGATCTTGATGCCCGGCGCGCCGGAAAGGATTTCGCGCACTTCCTGCGGCGTGATCGGCCGCTCGCATTCGAAGTCGAGCGCTTCGGAATGCGCGCGCAACACGGGCACGCGCACGCAGGTCGCCGTCACACGAATATCCGGATCGGCGAAAATCTTCTTCGTTTCCTTCACCATCTTCAGTTCTTCCTCGTTGTAGCCCGTTTCCGGGTCCACATTCGAATTGTGGCTGAACACGTTGAAGGGGTAGGGGTGCGGAATGATCTTCTGCTCGAAGGGTTCGCCCGAAAGGAAGGCGCGCGTCGCCTGCTCCAGTTCTTCCATCGCCGCCGCGCCCGCGCCAGACGCCGCCTGATAGGTCGCCGCCACCAGCCGCTTCACCGGGTTCACCTTGTGGATCGGCCAGAGCGGCGTGATCGCGATGATGGTCGAGCAGTTCGGATTGGCGACGATCCCCTTGTGGTCGAACGCGGCCTCCGGATTGATTTCCGGAATGACCAGCGGCACGTCGGGGTCCATCCGGAAAGCCGACGAATTGTCGATCATCACCGCGCCCGCCGCCTTCACGGCTCCCGCGAACTTCCGTGAAATGCCGCCGCCCGCCGAGAAGAAGGCGATATCGACGCCCTTGAAGCTGTCCTCGGTCAGCTCCTCGACGCGGATGTCATTGCCCCTGAATTTCATGGTCTTGCCGGCCGAGCGCGCGCTGGCCAGCAGCTTCAGTTCCTTCGCCGGGAAGTTGCGTTCCTCGATGCAGCGGATCATCTCGACGCCCACGGCGCCGGTCGCGCCCGCAATGGCGACGACGGGATTGGCATTCATTTTCGGTACTCCGGACCGGGCTCTTGAATCCATGAACGGAGAGCCCGCTTGTTGCGCCGTGCCTATAACAGCGGCGCGGGGTCCCGGCAAGGGGCTGGCCTGTCGCCTCTCACCCCTGCCGGAAACCGTCCACGATCTCGGAAATCCGCTTGAAGAAATGCAGCCCCTGCCGGATTTCCTCGTCGCTCATATGGTCGACGATCCGCTGCACATAGGCCTCGCCGCCGGCGATCATGGCGACGCGGGACGTGGAGGTCGGCGGCAAGCTCATCGGGGAAGGGGAGTAGGTAGCTCTCTTTTACGCCGCCGCCAATCACGATCCAGCCATGTTCCCGAACCCGCATGTCTTCGACATCACACGTCCGAACCTCAACAAGCAGCTGATCTTCGGCGTTGGCATCCATCATTGTCTTGGCTCCGCCCTTGCGCGCATGGAGGGGAGGGCGCTCATCGAGTCCCTGCTCGACCGGATGGCCGGCATCTCCCTCGGACACGAAGCGCCGGTGCGGCAACGCGCCAGCCTTCTCAACCACGCCTTCGACCGGCTCACGCTCCGCTTCGAACGGCGTATGAAGGGAGCGGCCGAATGAGCAGCCCCCGGGAAATCGAAAATCGCGAGATCGAGCAAAATCTCGAAGCAACCAAGGCACTCTTCGCTGCCTTCGGTGCGAAGGACATTCCCGGCATCATGGAATTCCTTCATCCGGAGATCGTCATCGAGTTCTATGGGCCGTTCGTCATCCCCTATGCCGCCATCTATCGCGGGCACGAGAAGTGCAGGGGCTTTTTCGAGCGTGTGCTTTCCTCGGTCGAGGTGCACAGGTTCGACGCCGAGGAGTTCATCGCCGAACGGGACAAGGTGGCCGTCACCGGCCATCTGACCCTCACGGCCTTGTCCACCGGCGGCGCCATCGATTCCGATTTCGTGCATGTCATTACCCTGAGGGACGGGAAATGGCTGCGCTTTCGCGATTTCATGAACACCGCCGTCGCCGCTTTCTCGGGAGCATCGGAAGGGGTACTCTCCCGGGTGGATTAGTGACCGGGATGGAAAGATGCGGAAGAAAGCGGAACTGGCTGTCCTCCTCGCGGGCCTGCTGGCGGCGGCGCAGCCGGCGGGCGCCGACGCGATTGGCGATAACAATATCTGCTATTCGAAATTCGCCACTGCCGACGACAGGGGCGCGATCGATTATTGCACTAGCGCCATCGATTCCGGCGAGCTTTCGGATCCGGACCTGATCGCGGCCTTGATCAATCGCGGCGTCGCCTACAAATCGATCGGCGAATATGAAAGCGCCGTCGCGGATTACACGCGCGCGCTGCGCATCGCACCGAACGATGCGCTCCTCTACCAGAACCGCGCCAACGCGCGCCGGGAGATGGGCGACTACGACGCCGCCCTCGACGACATCCAGAAGTCGATAGACCTCGATCCGAAAAGCGCCGGCGCCTGGTATGTGCGCGGCGCCATCGCCGAGGCGCGCAGCAATGCGGGTAATGCCCGGAAATATTATATGACGGCGCTCGGCCTCGATCCGGACAACAAGGTATACCGCGAAAAAGTTTTGGGGAACGGCAACCGATGACGACGCAGCTCGACGTCGCGGCGACGGTCCGCGAGGCTTACAGCGGTGCCTGGAGCCATTTGAACGAGATGGTGCGTCTCATCTGGCTGCCGGGCTCGCTCTACCTCGCCTTGTCCATCGCCAGTGTCTTCGTCGATGTCGAGGAGGACCGCGCGCTCGCGGTTGTGCTCAATCTCGCCTCGCTCTTCCTCTGGCCGATCATCGCCGTCATCTGGCATCGCTTCATCCTGATCGGCGATGCGCCGCCCGGCCGGTTCCACCTCGCCTTCGGCCGCCGCGAAGCGCGTTATCTCGTCGTCTCCGTCTTTCTCACGCTGCTCTTCGTGCCGGGCTTCGTTCTCGGCGCGACGCCCGCCTTCATGCCGGCCAACATGACGGCCTCTCTGCTCAGCTTCTTCGGCGCGCTGCTCGTCATGGTCGCGATCTATTTCATGGTGCGGCTTTCGCTTCTCCTTCCCGCCGTGTCGGTCGGCGATCCGGTGAACCCGCGTCTCGTTCTGGAGCGCACGAGGGGAAATTTCTGGCGTCTCGTGCTCGTCTTTGCCTCCGTGGTCCTGCCCATGATGCTGGTGGCGGTTGTCGTCGGCTCGCTTCTCGATGGCGGCCCGGTCATGAGCGTCGTCGCGGTCGGCATCCTGAGCCTCGTGCTCATCTTCTTTGCGGTCGTGAATATTGCGGTTCTCTCCGTGGCCTACCGCGAGTTGATAGGCCCGCCCGGCACCCAGGCCCCCGATTCCGGCGATTACTGATCCATTATCCGAGGTTGCCCCCCGTCTCTGTCCAGCTAGAGTAAAAGCACCGTTCCGGGAAGGAGCGCGGCCGATTCTTTTGGGGGGATCACACATGAGGAAGCTGCCGGTCATTCGCTCCGTGAGCGAAGTATTCTCGGGCGTCACACGGCATTATTTCCAGCTCGTCGGCGCTGCCTGGCCCGCGCTCGTCTTCGTCGCCGTCGGGCTTGGGCTCTATGGTTGGGCCTATTACGAGTCCGGTGCCTTCGAAGTCTTTGCGATGATCCAGCAAGGGCAATCCATGGACGAGATCGCGGCCGCGATGGAAGCTGCCGACCGTGGAGCCATCGGACCTGCCTATTTCGCGGGCTTCCTTATCATGTTCCTCGCAAGCGCCGTCGCCGCCGTGCGCTGGCACCGTTTCGTGCTGATGGGCGAGGGCAACGGCGTGCTCGTCCGCGCCGAGGACGGACGCTACATCTGGACCTTCATCAAGGTCATGTTGCTCTACTTCGTTGCGATCGTCGCGCTTGCACTCGTCTTTGTGGGAATAGCGGGCATCGCCGGAGCCTCCTCCGACGCGGGCAATTCCGGCTTGACCAGCATCCTCATGCTGATCTTCGGCATCGGCATCGTAGCCGCCTATCTGCTGGTTCTCGGTATCCTGCTGCGCCTGATGCTTGCCCTGCCGGACGCTGCCATCGGTCAGCCCGGCAAGGTCATCGGAGTTTTCTCGGCCTCGCAGGGCAATACCTGGCGCATGGTCGGCTACGGGCTCCTGATCGGCCTCATCTACACGGTGATCTTGTTCGGCCTGGTGCTGATCATGGGCCTTCTCGGCGCAGTGCTTGGCGGGGGCGCCATTGCCGTGCTTCTGCTCGGCGCCGTCGGCCTTGCCGCCTACTTCTATTTCCTCATGCTCCAGATCACCATGCTCTCCGTCGCCTATCGCGAGATCGTCGGCCTCCCCGGCGGCCACGAGGGCGAGGCGACCGTTGCGGAGCCCACGCCCGGCCTCTGATTGCGCTTTGACCGGGATTTTTGTAGGGTCTGCACACAAGGATCAGGAAAGGCGCGGGGACGTGCCTTAAGGGCTTGTTTTGGTTGCCCTTTTCGCTGCGGCATCCGGCCGCCATCGCAAAATCCCGCGCGAATGCCCATCTGTATGGGGCAGCTTCGTGCGGTTCCTGACAGGGATGATCCGAATGTCCGTACACTCCAAGATCAAGCGCATCACCGTGCCCGAGCTCCGCGCCCGCAAGGGGGCCGAGCCCATCGTTTCGCTGACCGCCTACCACGCCCATACCGCGCGCTATGTCGACCCTTATGTCGACTTCCTGCTGGTGGGCGACAGCCTTGGCATGGTCATGTACGGCATGGAGACGACGCTTGGCGTCACCCTCGACATGATGATCGCCCATGGCGCCGCCGTGGTGCGCGGCACCGAGCGCGCCCTCGTCGTGGTCGACATGCCCTTCGGCTCCTATGAAGAGAGCCCGGAAGTCGCCTTCCGCAATGCCGTCCGCGTCATCAAGGAAACGGGTTGCACGGCGGTGAAGATGGAAGGCGGCGCCCGCCTTGCCCCCACCATCCGCTACCTCGTGGATCGCGGCATTCCCGTCATGGCCCATATCGGCCTTACGCCGCAAAGCGTTCAGGTCATGGGCGGTTTCAAGGCGCAGGGCCGCGACGAGAGCGAGTGGGCCGCCATCGAGGCCGA
>JAGUWA010000144.1 GCA_020062605.1 Parvibaculum sp.
AGGAAGCCCGCGAGCGTCTTGCCCGCACCCGTGGGCGCGATGAGGAGCGCCGATTTGCCCGCCTGGGCGAGGGACAGAAGCGCAAGCTGATGGGCGCGCGGGCTCCAGCCGCGGCTTTCGAACTAGCGGGCGAAGAGTGGGGGGAGTGTTGCGGCGTCCGGCGCGACGGCGAGAGAAGGTGTCATGACTTCACCGTATCAGCCTACCCTCCCCCTGTGGGAGGGTCGAAAAATTGAGCGCAGCGGAAATTTTTCGGGGAGGGGGACTCCGCTATCGGTGGATGGCTCGCCTTCCGTTTTCCTCGCTTACCCCTCCCCGAAATTCGCTTCGCTGGCGCTCACGAATTTCGACCCTCCCACAGGGGGAGGGTGTTCTTGACGGAGACCGCTCAAAACGATTCTTTTCAGCGGGTTCAAATTCAGGCCGGTCCATGGGAAACTGACGCTTCCGCCCCATTCAAGGAACCCTCGCATGCTCGACCAGCTTCCGCCTTCCATTCGCGAACAGCTCGACGTTTTGCTGCCGCAGCTTGTCGAGGGCGGTGTGAACATCGTCATCGCCATCGTCATTCTGGTTCTCGGCCTGTGGTTTGCCGGGCGGTGCCGGACATGGACGATGCGGGCGCTGGGGCGCTGGCCGGCCATGGACGAGATGCTGCTGAATTTCTTCGGCACCGTGGTGCGCTATCTCGTTCTCACCTTCACGATCCTCGCTGTGCTGGCGAAGTTCGGCGTGCAGACGGCGAGCCTCATCGCCGTTCTCGGCGCGGCGGGCCTCGCCGTCGGCCTGGCGCTGCAGGGAACGCTTTCCAATGTCGCCGCCGGCGTGATGCTGCTGATCTTCCGGCCGTTCCGCGCGGGGCATTATGTGGAGGCGGGCGGCGTCGCAGGCATGGTGAAGGCGCTGACGCTCTTCACCACGGAACTCGCGACGCCCGACAATGTGCAGATCGTGGTGCCGAACAGCGAGGTGTGGGGAAAGCCGATCACGAATTACAGCTATCACCCGACGCGCCGCGTCGACATCACCTTCGGCATTTCCTATGGCGACGATATCGGCAAGGCGATGCAGATCATCCGCGAGGCGCTGGATGCGGATGCGCGCTGCCTGAAGGAGCCGGAGGCCTTTATCGGGGTGATCAGCCTCGGGGACAGTTCGGTGGACATCGTGACGCGCGTCTGGGTGATGAACGCAGACTACTGGCCGGTCTATTTCGACCTGATGCGGGGCGTCAAGGAGCGCTTCGACGAGGGCGGAATCACCATCCCCTTCCCGGTGCGGACTATTTATAATGCGGCGGACCAGGCTCGCCGCCGGGTATAATGCGGCGGATTGAGATCGCCGCCGGTTATATTGCGACGACGGACTGAGCGCGCCGGATGCGCGCGAGGCAAACAGGGAACGGAACGCAGATGGATCGATTTTTCGGCGGGCCCGTGCTGCCCACGCTTTTCAAGCTCGCCATCGCGTCCATCGCGGTGGGCGTGGTGCTGGCGGTTTTCGGCATCAAGCCGATCGACCTGTGGCGCGATTTCCTCGACACGCTGGGACGCATCTGGGAGATGGGGTTCGATGCGATCGACTGGTCGCTGCAATACCTGCTGCTCGGCGCCGTGGTCGTGATCCCGATTTTCGTCGCGGTGCGCTTGTGGAGCGTGCTTGTCGCGCGGGGGAAGGAGTGAGGGTGGCTTCCACCATCCGTACGCAGATTTCCTGTTCTTGAAATGAAATGTACCGCGGCACTTGCCTGTCCCGACGAAGGTCGGGATCGCGGGGCCCAATCCACGCCGCGGCAAGAACAACGGCGAGCAGGTTCCGGGAACAAGTCCCGGGATGACACCTGTTTTTCTATATCCTCTTCATCGCCTCCCTTCCGCGCCTTCCAGATTGCCGGTTCCCGGCTTTCGCCGGGACAGGCAAGCCCGGCAATGACATTTCATTTTTTTACATCTCGATGACGACCTTGCCGACGGCCTTGCGGTCCTGGAGCATGCGCAGGGCGTCGACGGCGCGTTCGAGCGGGAAGCGCGCGCAGATATAGGGGGCGATCTTTCCTTCCTCGGCGAGGCGGGCGATGGCGGCGAGGTTCGCCCTGCCCGCTTCCGGATCGCGGCGGCCATATTCGCCGGCGCGGACGCCGATGACGGAGAAGCCCTTGATGAGCGGCATGTTGACGGAGACGGCGGGGATGCGGCCGCTGGTGAAGCCGATGATCAGCAGGCGGCCGTTCCAGGCGATGCAGCGCACGCTCTCGTCGAAGACATCGCCGCCGACGGGATCGTAGATCACATCCGCGCCGCGCCCGCCGGTGAGCTCCTTCACCTTTTCGCGGAAACCTTGCGTGACATTGATGACGTGGTCGGCGCCGCGCGATTTCACGATTTTCAGTTTCTCGTCGGAGGCCGACGTCGCGATGACCGTTGCGCCGAGGAGCTTGCCCATTTCGACGGCGGCGAGGCCGACGCCGCCCGTGCTCCCATGCACCAGCAGCGTTTCGCCGGGCTGGAGATGGCCGCGGCAGACGAGCGCGACATAGGCCGTGAGCCAGGCGGCGGGATAAGCGGCGGCCTGCGCGAAATCCATGGGGCCGGGAATGGGGCGGCAGGCCTCGGCGGCGACATTCGCTTCCTCCGCGAAACCGCCGGTGCGCAGGCCAGCGACGACGCGGTCTCCCACCTTGAAGGTGGTCACGCCCTCGCCCAGCGCCGCGACGATGCCCGCGCCTTCCATGCCGGGGGAAAAGGGAAGCTCGGGCTTGAACTGATATTTGCCCTGGATCATCAGGATGTCCGGGAAATTGACCGAGCAGGCCTTGAGCCGCAGACGCACCTCGCCAGGGCCCGGCGGCGGCAGCTCGACCTCCTCCATCTTCAGTACGCCGATGTCTTCCGATAGTTCGTGCACACGCATGGCACGCATGGGCATTCTCCCAGTTTCTTTTATGGCAAATTGCTTTGCGCGGAAGCATAGAGCGGCGGCCCCAACTTCGCCATGCTGCGCGCTAGAATGGAGCCTCACGCAGGGGAAGCCCGGAGGGAAAGACGAGCATGATGACCGGCATGGAAGATGCGCGATTCGGTGTGGCGCATCGCGACAGGATCGCGCTGCACTATGCGGAGATGGGCCCGGAGGACGGGCCGCTCGTCATTCTGCTGCATGGCTTTCCCGACAACTGCCTCGGCTGGCGCCACCAGATGCCTGATCTTGCGAAGGCGGGCTTTCGCGTGATCGCGCCCGACCAGCGCGGCTATGGCGTGAGCGGGAAGCCGCGCGGCGTGAAGGCCTACGATCTGGACGAACTGGCGCAGGACGTCATCGATCTCGGGCAACATTTCGGCGAGGAGAAGCTGCGCGTCGTCGGGCACGACTGGGGCGCGAGCGTCGCCTGGTGGCTCTGCTCGACGAAGCCGGAGCACATGGAGAAGGCGGCGATGATCAATGCGCCGCATCCCGCGGTCTGGAAGCAGGCGATGTATGAGGACAAGGCGCAGCGGAAGAAGAGCCGCTAAGTGAAGATGTTCCGCCTGCGTGGCATTCCCGAATGGGCGATGCGGCGGAAGAACTTCGGCACGCTGATCAAGGCACTGGAGGCGTCGGCACGCGAGGGCGCGTTCGCGAAGGAAGAGTGGGACTATTACCGCAAGGCCTGGCGCGAGCCGAAGGCGCTCACCTCGATGATCCACTGGTATCGCGCGCTGCTGAAGAAGGACCTTTCAGGGCCGGTGAACCGCATCGATGTGCCGGTGCTGCTCGTCTGGGGCGAGAAAGACAATTTTGCGGATGTGTCGCTGGCGAAGAAGAGCATCGATCTTTGCGAGCGCGGCGGCACGCTGTTCTTCGCGGAGGGCACGCATTGGGTGCTGCGCGAGGAAGCGGCGAGCATCAACCCGATGCTCGTCACGTTTCTCCGCTCCGATCAGGATGCATAGGCATAAGCCGAACCGAGCGCGGCGAGACCGAGCACGATGAAAAGCGCGGCGGCTGCGTAGCGCATGGCGGCGGCGGGCACCCGCTTTGCCGCCGCTTCGCCGAAGAGGACGACGGGCACGTTCGCGGCCATCATGCCGAGCGTCGTGCCAAGCGCGACAAGGGTGAGCGTTTCGTAGCGCGCGCCGAGGGCGACGGTCGCAAGCTGCGTCTTGTCGCCCATCTCGACGAGGAAGAAGGCAATCGCGGTCGCGAGGAAGGGCCCGAAGCGGGAAACGGCTTCGTCCCCGGAAGGCGGTTCGTCCGGCACGAGCGTCCACAATCCCATCGCCAGGAAGGAAAGGCCAAGCACCCAGGCGAGAAGCTGCGGCGTGAGCCAGGCCGCGACGAGCGTTCCGGCCCATGCGGCGAGCGCGTGGTTTGCGACCGTGGCGGCGAAGATGCCGGCGATGACGGCGAGCGGCGCGCGGAAACGCAGGGCGAGAAGGAGAGCGAGCAATTGCGTCTTGTCACCGATTTCAGCGATGGCGACGGCACCGAGGGAGACGAGAAAGGCTTCCAAGGGACACTCCGCTGCCGGGCGCGACACCAATGACCCATTACGCCTGCCCGGCAAAGGCAGCGCATGAGCCAAAGGTCTCGCCAGTTCAGCGGCTGCTGAGCGCGGGCGCCACGAGCTTTTGTCTTGTCGCGATCCCGGACGACGAACCGGGTTCCACTTCGTCTGGGATCGCTTGGCTCGAGTCTGTTGACGCCCGCCCCTCTCTGCCATGGCGGCGGAGGGCGGCTACTCCCCTAAGGACGGTGGGGAAATAGCATGAGGGATGGAGGGGAGCAAGATGGAAGCTGCGGGACGCGCAGGCACAGAGCCGCTTACCCCTCCCCAAAAAATCCTGCGGATTTTTTGACCCTCCCGCAGGGGGAGGGTGGGAAGAAATTATAGTCAGATGGCGATGCCGAAGCGCGCGGCGATCCAGACGGTGAGCAGGTAGAGAAGCACGGTGACGGCGCAGCCGACGGCCAGCGCGGGCCAGAAGCCGATCCCGTGCCGCAGCATCGCCGGGAAGATCAGAAACATCGGCAGCGAGGGGATGACGTACCAGAAGGTCGCTTCCGCATGGGCGGCGATGCGCTCCGCATCGCCCGTATCGCGCCAGAGCCAGATAATCGCGAGAATGGAGACCAGCGGGAGCGAGGCGATGAGCGCGCCGAAGGCGGGATTGCGCTTGGCGGTTTCCGACACGACCATCACGAGGATGCCGGAGATCGCTGCCTTGACGATCGCATAGAGCATGGATCAAGCGCTCCCGCCGAGCACGGTGCCGACGTCGCGCGCGATCCGCTCGCAGGCCTCGCGCGCGGCCGGGATGACGCCGGTCATGGCGGTGAAAGCGTGAGGCAGGCTGTCCTCGCAACGGTAGGCGACGACGACGCCCGCGGATTTGAGCTTTTCAGCGTAGGCCGCGCCCTGATCGCGCAGCGGATCGAAACCCGAGGTGACGACGATGGCGGGCGGGAGACCGGACAGGTCCGGTTCCTTCATTGGCGAGACGCGGACATCCTCCGCCTCGGAGGGCGCATTCAGATAATGCGCGCCGAACCAGTCCATGATCTCGCGCGTCAGCGGATAGACCTCGGCGCAACTATCCATTGAGCCGCCTTTCCAGCCCCAGTCCGTCACCGGATAGATGAGAAGCTGAAGGGCGGGCGAGGCGAAGCCCTTTCGCTTTGCCTCCTGCGCGACGACGGCGGAGAGATAGCCGCCCGCGCTGTCGCCGCCGACGCCGATGCGGCCGGGGATCATGTGGAGGCTGGCGGCGTTTTCCTGCGCCCAGCGGAAGGCGGCGACGGCGTCGTCGACCTGGGCGGGAAACTTGTGCTCCGGCGCGAGACGATAGGCGACGTTGAGCACGGAGCAGCCCGCGAGCGCCGCAATCATGCGGCAGAAGGTGTCGCAGGTATCGAGATCGCCAATGACGCAGCCGCCGAAATGAAAGAAGACGAGGCCGGGCAGCGGCCGCGACATGTTCACCGGGAGATAGAGGCGCGCATCCAGGGGGCCGCCGGGGCCCGGCACCTCAAGCGCCCTTACCTCGACATCGGGACGCGGATCGGCGTCGAGAAGCTTCAGGCCTTCAGACGTCGCGCTGCGTGCGGTGGCGGGATCGAGCGTCACGATGGAGGGCTGGCGCGCGCCTTGCGCGGCGAGAAATTGCGCCCGGGCATCGAGGATGCGGCCGTCGATGGCAAGCGGCTTGCTGCCCGACATCCGCACGAGAATACCGTCCGGCAATTTCAGCAGCATACGGACGATGAGTTTCTGAAGGTTCATTTTTGTTCTTTCTTTTGTTTTCATGCCGCCAACTCAACAATTTTCGTCATTGCGAGCGACTGAAAGGAGCGAAGCAATCCAGGGCCGTCCGGCACGGAGCAAGCGGCCCCTGGATTGCTTCGTCGCTTCGCTCCTCGCAATGACGCCTCAGAGTGCGGAGAAGCGCTTCCGTGCCATTCCTCGTACTTTCCTACTTCGTTTCGCCCCTGTGCGGCAGGGCGCGGAAGCCGCCAAGGACGAGCTCCGTCGCGAAGGTGGAGGCCTCGTCGGGATCCATCTCGGGACGGCGCAACATGCGGTCGCCGAGTTCCATGGCGATGCCGACGACGGCGGCCATGAGATATTCGGCGTCCACATCGGGCAGCGTTCCGTTGCGGATGTCTTCCTCGATATATTCGCGAATTTCCTCGAAGCCCGCGATCATCTCCGGCGTGTCCATGCGGACACGGACAGTGTTCGGATTGCGGCGAATGACCTGGAAGGTGTCGCGGTCGGTGGCGAGGTAATCGAAATAGGTGCGGTAGGCGTTGCGGATGAAATCCTCGAAGGTGCGCGAGCGGATACGCTCGGCGCGGAGGCGCGGACGGATGCGGCGCATGCCTTCGTCCATCAATGCCTCGAAGACTTCTTCCTTGCTCTTGAAGTAATTGTAGAAGGTGCCCGACGCGAGACCGGTCTTGCGGATGATGTCGCGGACGGAGGTGGCGCCATAGCCGAGATCGGCAAAGACGATCTTCGCCGCATCGAGAATGGCCTCGCGGTTATTGTGTTTCGTCTGCTCGCGCTTGCCTAGCGGCTTCTTCGCCTCGGCCAGCGGCGCGCCCTCAAGACCGGTGCTCATACGGCACCGCCTTCCCCTGCCGGGGTGTACATGTCACTCATCGTCCCTCCGAAGGGACCGGAACATGCGGGGCTGCCCCACCCCGCCCGCCGGTCCCGCGATTCATATCGATATGCCCAACCTACCCGAGTGACGATAATCGTCAACTTTTCCGCGACGAGGGCAGGAGCGAAAAACCCTTTTTTCTCAATTGGTTATAATTACCTATGGCAGGCAGTGGCGCCGCCGGTCCGATGGCGCTATCAGAACGGCGAACAATACGAGAGCCAGAGGCGCCACGATGAGTAACCCCGACTTCACGCCCGAGCACATCGCCATGATGAAGGGTGTGCTGATCGAACATGTGCCGCATGCGAAAGCGATCGGCATGACCGTGGAGGACGCGAAGCGGGGAGAGGCCTGGCTCTCCGTTCCCTACTCCGAAAACCTGATCGGCAATCCGGAGACGGGCGTGATCCATGGCGGCGTCATCACGTCGCTGCTCGACAATGCCTGCGGCATCGCGGTGCAGCTTGCACTGGCGGAGCGGCAATCCATCGCGACGCTCGACCTCAGGATCGACTACATGAAACCCGCGACGCCGAAGCTCGGCCTGATGGCGCATACGCATTGCTACAAGGTGACGAAGAATATCGCCTTCGTGCGCGGTACGGCCTATCACACGGACGAGGACGATCCGATCGCGGCCTGTGTCGGCACCTTCATGCTGGCGGCGAACCGGGCGATGCCCGTGCCCGTGACGGCGGAAGCGGCGGCGGAAGCCATGAAAATTCTCGCGAAGAACAAGGAGGGCGCGGCATGAGCGAGAAAAACCCCATCGACGTCAATGCGCTGATGCAGGCGATCCCTTACGCGCGCTATCTCGGCATTACGGTCGATCAGCGCGGCAACGAAATCACCACGGTGCTGCATTTCTCGCAACATCTCATCGGCAATCCGGTGCTGCCCGCGCTTCATGGCGGCGTGATCGGCGCTTTCCTCGAAACGACGGCCATTGCGCAGCTCGCTTTCGAGTTTGCCGCAGGCGATGCGAGCGCCGCCGCGCTGCCGAAGCCCATCGGGCTGACCATCGACTATCTGAGGTCGGGCCGGCCGATGGACACTTACGGGCGCGCGGAAATCACCAAGCAGGGACGCCGCGTGGCGACGGTGCGCGCGGAAGCCTGGCAGGATGACCGCTCGCGACCCATCGCGGCGGCACATGGCCACTTCCTGCTGCAGGCGGCAGACGACACCGCCCCATGAGCGACGAGGACGGAACGCGACGGAACGTGACGCATCGCGCGGTGCTCGCGATTGCCGTTCCCATCGTGATTTCGAATCTCTCGACACCGCTGCTCGGCATTGCCGATACCGCCGTGATGGGGCGGATGGGGTATCCGAAATATATCGGTGCGGTGGCCATCGGCGCGCTCATCTTCACCATGGTCTACTGGACCTTCGGCTTCCT
>JAGUWA010000235.1 GCA_020062605.1 Parvibaculum sp.
GCCAGTCCGGCCGCGTTGCCGGCCTCGATTGTGCGCGCATGGCTTTCCGGCTTGTCGATCCATCGCTGAAAGTGGCCGTGGTGAAAGGCGACGGCTCGGACGTGGAGCCCGGCGACACCATTGCCGCCATCGAAGGGCCCGCACGCGGCATCCTGACGGGCGAGCGCGTGGCGCTCAACTTTCTCGGGCACATGTCCGGCATCGCGACGGCGACGCGCGAAATCGCGCGTGCGATCGAGGGAACGAAGGCGCATGTCTGCTGCACGCGCAAGACGACGCCGGGGCTTCGTATTTTCGAGAAATATGCCGTGCGCGCGGGCGGCGGCATGAACCACCGCTTCGGGCTCGACGATGCCGTGCTCATCAAGGACAACCATATCGCCGTATCCGGCGGCATCGAGGCGGCGATTTCGCGCGCCAAGGCCGCGAGCGGCCATATGGTGAAGATCGAGGTGGAGGTCGACACGCTCGACCAGCTCGACGAGGCGCTTAAGGCCGGTGTCGATGCCGTGCTGCTCGACAACATGACGCCGGAGATGCTCGCCGAGGCTGTGCGCCGCATCGGCGGACGCGCCATCGCAGAAGCGTCCGGCCGCATCACCGCCGAAACGGCGCCCGCCATCGCCGCGTCCGGCGTCGATCTCATCTCCTGCGGCTGGATCACGCATTCCGCGCCCTGCCTCGATATCGGCCTCGACTTCGACAGTCTGACGGCGTCCTGACGGGCACCTTGGGACAGTCTGACGGCGTCCTGAACGCCTTCCCGCTTCCCCACTCCCAAGAACTGGACTACGGTCCAGAAAATCAAAACCACAGGGAGGCGGCCATGGGACAGGCAAACGGGCGGAAATCCATCTTCATCACAGGCGCGGCCTCGGGCATGGGGATCGAGACGGCGCGGCTTTTCCATTCCAATCACAGGCCGATGCCGGCGAAGGCTGCTTACGAGCGGCCTTCGCTGCGCGCGGGCTTGTAGAAGATATGGCGGCCGATCTTGGCCACTTCCACCATGCTGGACGCCCAATAAGGCTGCACATAGTCGGCATGGTAGAACATGGCCGGGGCGACCGTCGTGTCGTCGAGACGGCCCATGGTCACATATTCCGCCGTGCGCAGCGCCTTCGCCCAGGCGCGGCGCTCGTTCGGCTTCTTGTTTAGCCGCGCGTCGCAGGTGAAGGAGAACTGGCAGCCGGACTTGCGGCTCGCGCCCTGATAGACGACGCCGCAGATGCTGTCGGGGTAATGCTTCGAACTCACGCGATTGAGGATGACGCGAGCGACCGCGAGCTGGCCTTCGGTCGCCTCGCCCCGCGCCTCGAAATAGATGCCGGCGGCAAGGCAGCGGCGTTCCTGCTCCATCACGCTGGCCTTCACGCGCACGAGCGGCGTGTCGACATCCATCGGCACACCCGGCGCAGGAAGAAGAATGCTGGCGTTCTGAACCGCCGCCTCGATGGCGGAGCCGCCATCGGCAAAGGCGCCGGCGAGGTCGCGGCCATGCGCGGGCGCATAGGCCGTCATGGGAGCATGGGGGCGGACGGGCGCTGCTGCCGGTGCAGGCGTCATCATGGCGTCGATCACGGTGCCGGAGACAAGGCCCAGGCACAGGAGAGCTGCCGTGGTTTGCGCAGCACCGGCGAAAAGATGGCCCAGGTCGAGCCATTGAAACAATCTACGCATCGTTCTCTAAACCCGTCTGCTTTGTTGTGCAGTTCCCGGGACACTCCCTTCCATCGAGGGTTTTTGTCCGGCCCTTTTGAGGCCCTTTCGTGAACTGTCCTACAGCACCGCACGTGCCAGAGCCCGATGCCGCTTCGACACCCGGGCAATCTCTACTCGTTAATCAGCCGACGGGAGATAACATCGGGACTCCGGAGCAACAACGTCATAATTGCCGTATTGTTTACCGGTGACGTTATCTGTTTGAAAAACAACGATTATTCAGGTGCGACAAATCGCACCGCAGCACAAATTAACGCTGTGTGAGTGTGTTGAAATGCGACACCCGCGTCATTCCGCATCGACTCAAGACGTTAATGCGAAAGACTCAATTTTGCCCAAATCGTTAACCTTCCGTACACATATTAATCCCATCACGGGACATTCTGTCTACGGATGATCATGCGAGCCGGTCACGCCGTTCCCGAACCTTTCGCACCTGCGAGGGTGGATTGTGCGGCTGCGAGACGCGCAATCGGCACGCGGTAGGGCGAACAGGAGACGTAGGTGAGGCCCACTTCCTCGCAGAAGGCGATGGACGCCGGATCGCCGCCATGCTCGCCGCAGATGCCGAGCTTGATATCGGGACGCGCCTCTCTCCCCCGCTCCGCACCGATGCGCACGAGCTCGCCTACGCCTTCCGTGTCGAGCGAAACGAAGGGATCCTGCGTCAGGATTTTCTTGCCCATGTAGTCGTTCATGAAATGGGCGGCGTCGTCGCGGCTGATGCCATAGGTCGTCTGTGTGAGGTCGTTGGTGCCGAAGGAAAAGAACTCGGCGCTTTCGGCAATTTCGCGGGCGAGAAGCGCTGCACGCGGCAGCTCGATCATGGTGCCGATGCTGTATTCGAGCTTCGTGTCCTTCTCCTTCTCGATCTCGGCGGCCACGGCGACGATGCGCGCTTTCAGGAAGTCGAGTTCGGTCTTCATGCCGACAAGCGGGATCATGATTTCCGGAATGACGGCGGCGCCCGTCTCCTTCGCGGCGAGCAGTGCGCCTTCGAAGATCGCGCGTGCCTGCATCTCGTAGATCTCGGGGTATGAAATGCCGAGGCGGCAGCCGCGATGGCCGAGCATCGGGTTCGTCTCTTCCAGTTCCGCGAGGCGGCGGCGGAGCTTGTCCGCATCCATGCCCGTGTCGGCCGCGAACTCGGCGATCTCCGTTTCGCCCTTCGGCAGGAATTCATGCAGCGGCGGATCGAGCAGGCGGATCGTGACGGGAAGCCCGTGCATGATCTCGAAGAGCTGGCGGAAGTCGTCGCGCTGCATCGGCAAAATCTTGTCGAGCGCGGCGCGGCGGCCTTTCTCGTCGCCAGCGAGGATCATCTGGCGTACGGCGACGATGCGGTCCTCATCGAAGAACATGTGCTCCGTGCGGCAAAGGCCAATGCCTTCTGCGCCGAACTTGCGCGCGGTCTCGGCATCGTGCGGTGTCTCCGCGTTGGTGCGCACTTCCATGCGGCGATGCTTGTCCGCCCACACCATCAGCGTCGCGAAATCGCCCGACAGTTCCGGCTGCAGCGTCGGAATGCGGCCCTTGATGACCTGGCCGGTCGAGCCGTCCACCGTGATGATGTCGCCCTTCTTCAGGGAAACGCCCGCCACCGTCATCGTCTCCGCCTTGTAATCGATGCGGATCGAGCCCGCGCCGGAAACGCAAGGGCGCCCCATGCCCCGCGCAACGACGGCCGCATGGCTCGTCATGCCGCCGCGCGTCGTCAGGATAGCGACGGCGGAATGCATGCCGTTGATGTCTTCGGGGCTCGTCTCGACGCGCACGAGCACGACGTCCTTGCCCGCCTGGCGCATGGCGGCGGCCTCGTCGGAATTGAAGACGATCTCGCCGCTCGCCGCGCCCGGCGATGCGGGAAGGCCGGTCGCGATCACTTCGCGCGGCGCGTCGGGATCGAGCGTCGGGTGCAGCAACTGGTCGAGCGATGCGGGATCGACACGGGAGATCGCCGTCTCCTCGGAGATGAGACCTTCGGCCACCATCTCCACCGCGATCTTCAGCGCCGCCTTTGCCGTGCGCTTGCCGGTGCGCGTCTGCAGCATCCAGAGCTTGCCCTCCTGCACGGTGAACTCGACATCCTGCATGTCGGTATAGTGTTGCTCCAGCCGTTCGAAGACGGCGGCGAGTTCGGCAAAGGCCGCCGGCATCACCTCTTCCATCGAGGGCTTCTTGTCGTTGCCTTCGATGCGCGCCTTTTTCGTCAGGCTTTGCGGCGTGCGGATGCCGGCTACCACGTCTTCGCCTTGAGCGTTGACGAGGAACTCGCCGTAATAGGCTTTCTCGCCGGTCGAGGGATTGCGCGTGAAGGCGACGCCCGTCGCGCTCGTCTCGCCCATATTGCCGAAGACCATGGCCTGCACGTTGACGGCGGTGCCCCAGCTTTCGGGAATGTTGTGCAGCCGGCGATAGGTCTCCGCGCGGCGATTTCCCCAGGAGCCGAAGACGGCGCCGATCGCGCCCCATATCTGCTCGTTCACATCCTGCGGAAAGGGACGCCCGAGCTCTTCCTCGACGCGCTCCTTGTAGCGCGCAATGACCAGCTTCCAGTCGTCGGCGGAAAGCTCCGTGTCGAGACTATATTCCTGCTCTTCCTTGAAATATTCGAGAATCTCCTCGAAATTGTGATGGTCGACGCCGAGCACCACGTCGGAATACATCTGGATGAAGCGGCGATAGCTGTCATAGGCGAAGCGTTCGTCGCCCGCGCGGGCCGCGAGCCCCGCCGTGGTCTCGTCGTTCAGTCCGAGGTTCAGCACCGTATCCATCATGCCGGGCATGGAGGCGCGCGCGCCAGAGCGCACGGAAACGAGAAGCGGGTTCTGCGCGTCGCCGAACGTCATGCCCACGGCCTTGCCGATGCGGGCGAGCGCCTCTTCCACCTGCTCCTTCAAGCCTTCGGGATATTGCCGGTCGTTCGCGTAGAAGGCGGTGCAGACTTCGGTAGTCACCGTGAAGCCGGGCGGCACGGGCAATCCGATATTCGACATCTCGGCGAGGTTCGCGCCCTTGCCGCCCAGCAGATCGCGCAACGACGCCGCGCCCTCCGCCTTGCCGTCACCGAAGGAATAGACCCACTTCTTTTCAGCCATTGCACTTGCCTTTGGTTTGGCTTTCCGCCCTGAACCGAAGCAAGGGCGGAGTAGATTCAACCACAAATCCATTCGTCATGGCCGGGTCAAGCCCGCGCATGACGGGATAGCCTGGTCGAGGCCTACCCCTCGACCTTCGAAAAATCGGCGACCTCGTGCAAGGCCGCGCGGATTTGTGCCAGAAGCTTCAAGCGGTTCGCGCGGACGCTCGCATCGTCGGCATTCACCGTCACGTGCTCGAAGAAGGCATCGACGGGCGCGCGCAGCGAAGCGAGCGCCGA
Organism: Parvibaculum sp.; assembly: GCA_020062605.1. GTDB lineage: Bacteria > Pseudomonadota > Alphaproteobacteria > Parvibaculales > Parvibaculaceae > Parvibaculum. Next base: position 5,102 of record JAGUWA010000235.1, read on the forward strand.
CATGGCGGCGGC
>JAGUWA010000074.1 GCA_020062605.1 Parvibaculum sp.
CGGCGGCCGTCGCGGTGGCGATGGCGGCGGCGAGCGCCTTCTCTTCATCCTGCGCGAAGAGCGAAGCGTCCGGCGCGGCGTTGAAGGCGCCCTCGCCGTCCTTCTTCTCCTCGATGCGGAGAATGTTCGTCGCGCGCTTGTAGCCGGCAAGCAGGTTCGCGCCGTCTTCCGTCGACAGGAAGTCGGACAGCGCCTCGACGCGCTTCACGATGAGCACGAGATCGTCCTGACCTTCGAGCGCGAAGACGGCATCGACGAGGTCATGCCTCGCGCCACGATCGCGCAGATAGACTTTCAGGCGGTCGGCGAAGAAGGAGAGGAGGTCGCGGAGAACGGCAGGGCCTCGACCATACCACTGATATCCACCGTTCGCGTGGATAGTCATTGAGTCGCTAATGGCTTCCGCCAAATGAATGCGCAACCCGCCTTCAAGCGAGATACGGACTACGCCCAGCGCCGCACGCCTCAGCGCGTAAGGATCCTTCGAGCCCGTGGGCTTTTCATCAATCGCCCAGAACCCAACCAGCGTGTCGATCTTGTCGGCGAGCGCGACCACCTTGCCAAGCGGCGTCGAAGGCACGTCGTCGGACGGCCCGAGCGGCGAGTAGTGTTCGGCAATCGCATCCGCGATGTCGTCGCCGAGGCCGTCATTGCGCGCATAGTAGGCGCCCATCAGGCCCTGCAGTTCCGGGAACTCGTAGACCATCTGGCTTGTGAGATCGGCCTTGCACAGACGTCCTGCAAGTTCGGCCTTCGCGGCGAAGCTCTCCACATCCCCCAACTCGTCATGCCCGGGCTTGACCCGGGCATCCAGGGGCCGCGCACTCCCTGCCTTGCCGCCCTGGATTGCCGGGTCAAGCCCGGCAATGACATTCTGGGTGGAGGCATGAATGAAAGGTGCGAGTTCCCGCGCCAGCTTCCCGATGCGCATGGCCTTGTCGTGAACCGTGCCGAGCTTCGCGTGGAAGACGACCTCTGCAAGTTTGGGCAACCGGCTCGTCAGCGTGTGCTTCCGGTCCTGATCCCAGAGGAAGCGCGCATCGGCGAAGCGGGCGCGGAGCACGCGCTCATTGCCGTTGACGATGGCCTTGCCGCCATCTTCCGCTTCGAGGTTCGCGACCACGATGAAGCGCGACGCGAGCTTCCCGTGTCCGTCCACACAGGCGAAATATTTCTGGTTCGCGCGCATGGTCGAGGTCAGCACTTCCTGCGGCACGGACATGAACGCGTCGTCGATCGCACCGATCAGCGGCACCGGCCATTCGACAAGCCCGGCCACCTCGTGCAGCAGCGCCTCGTCCTCGACAAGCGTCAGCCCCTCCGCCGATGCCAGCGCCTTCGCGCCTTCATGGATGAAGTTCGCGCGCTTCGCGGGATCGAGAACGACCTTGGCGTCGAAGAGCTTCATGTCGTAGTCGGTGAAATCCTTCACCGCGAAGGCGCCGCTGCTCATGAAGCGGTGGCCGCGCGTGCGATCGCCGGACTTTATGCCGTCCACCTCGAAGGGCACCACCTTGCCGCCAAGAAGGCAGAGGATCGAATGCAGCGGCCGCACCCAGCGGAGTGTCCCCCTGCCCCAGCGCATCGATTTCGGCCAGGGAAAGGCGCGCACCACGGCAGGCACGATCTCAGCGACGACATCCGCCGTCGCGCGGCCCTTTTTCTCCGTCACCGCGACATAGAAGGCGCCCTTCTTGTCTTCCTGCACCGTCGCTTCGTCGATGCTCGCAAGCCCCGCCGCGCGGAGGAAGCCCTGGATCGCCTGATCCGGCGCGCCCACCTTCGGACCCTTGCGCTCTTCCTTCACATCCGGCGTCCGGTCCGGCAGGCCGTCGATGACGAGCGTGAGACGCCGCGGCGTCGTGTAGGCGCGCGCGTTCCGGCCCTCGACGCCGGCTGCCTTCAACGCGTCGGTGACGAGGCGCACAAGGTCCTCGCCCGCGCGCTTCTGCATCCGCGCCGGGATTTCCTCGGAGAAGAGTTCGAGAAGGAGTTCGCTCATTCGGCTTCCCCACGCAGAATGTCGAACCATGCGGCCGGCGTCTTCAGCCATTCCTCGGCGCAGCGCTTCGCCAGCGCGCGCACGCGGCCGATATAGGCCTGCCGCTCGGTGACGGAGATGACGCCGCGCGCGTCGAGCAGGTTGAAGTTGTGGCTCGCCTTGATGACCTGGTCGTAGGCCGGCAGCGGCAGCGGCTTCTCGCGGTCGAGCAGCGCCGCGCACTCCTTTTCCGCGTCCTCGAAGTGGCGGAACAGCATTTCCGTGTTCGCGGCCTCGAAGTTGTGCGCGGAATATTCGACTTCGGCCTGATGGAAGACATCGCCATAGGTCACGCGGTCGGCGCCTGTCGCACCGTTGAAGTCGAGTTCGTAGCCGTTGTCGACGCCCTGGATATACATGGCGAGGCGCTCTAGCCCGTAGGTGAGCTCGCCGGAGACGGGCGAGCAGTCGAAGCCGCCCACCTGCTGGAAGTAGGTGAACTGCGAGACTTCCATGCCGTCGCACCAGACTTCCCAGCCGAGACCCCAGGCGCCGAGCGTCGGGCTCTCCCAGTCGTCCTCGACGAAGCGGATGTCGTGGTTGGCCGCATCGACGCCGAGTTCCTTCAGGCTTTCGAGATAAAGCTCCTGAAGATTGTCCGGGTTCGGCTTCAGGATCACCTGGAACTGGTAATAGTGCTGGAAGCGATTCGGGTTCTCGCCATAGCGCCCGTCGGTCGGGCGGCGCGAGGGCTGCACATAGGCGGCCTTCCAGGGCCTCGGCCCCAGCGCGCGCAGCGTCGTCGCCGGATGGAACGTACCCGCGCCCATGGCCATGTCGTAAGGCTGCAGGATGACGCAGCCCTGCCGCGCCCAATAAGCCTGCAATTTCAGGATCAGGGACTGGAACGAATTATCGGGCTTCGCCGTCATGGGGTGAGGCGCCTTAAGCGGGTGACGGCACGCAGGAAACCGGTGCCTCGGGCGCGCGCAAGGTAGCCGCCGGACCCTTGAGGGTCAAGCAAGCGCTCGACCGTTTGACACCCGGTCAAGCGGCCGAAAATACAGGAATATTTGCAATTCGTCCGGCGCGGTTCAGCGGTCGCGGCGGCTGTGCTCGGGCACGTAGATGCCGTCGCCGCCA
>JAGUWA010000268.1 GCA_020062605.1 Parvibaculum sp.
CTGTGTTCCCATCATCGCTCTGCCCTCCGATCAGCACAGCACGATGGAATCACGCTCCAGAAGCCGGTTCAACCGCCGACTTAATCAACACAATCGGCGCGAAGCCAACATTCAGCGCCCACAAAGATGCTCGGGGAAGTTGATCCACACTTATGCCTGTATCGACTGGACTTCTACCGCAAAGGAAGCATCCATGTACAGGCGCCGAAGCGCACAGGCCCCGAGAGACGCTTGTCCGGGGCTTTTCGGGGTGAGGGCGCCTGACTGGTGGGCGCCTGACCACAAAGGAGCCCCGATCCATAGCAACCCTTCAGAAACCACCCAAAACGTCCGCCGCGAAGGCGGGAGCCCCGGCGGGCGGCAAGCTCGGACAGATCATCCGTTTGTTGCAGCGCGCCAAGGGCGCCACAATCAACGATCTCACCGAAGCCACGGGCTGGCAGCCACATTCCGTACGAGGAGCAATCAGCGGGCAGCTGCGCAGGCGGCGTGGTCTTGCCGTGAACGCAACGCCGGACCCGGCGCGCGGCCTCGTCTATCGTCTGCCGAAGGTCGGAGGTGTCCGATGAGCGGCAGCGATCTAGACTTCAGCGACCTCGACATGAAGGGGCTTCGGCAGAGGTGGCTGACGGCCTTTGGCAATCGGCCCCCGGCCCGAGCGAGCCGCGACCTGCTGGAACTTGGTGTCTGCTGGCACAGCCAGAGCAGGAAGTTCGGCGGACTCGACCGTACGACACGAGAACGAATCGCCGAACTAGTCGCCGACCTGCAGGCTCGCAGGAAACCAGGGTCAACCCCGCGCCGAGCGGCACTGAACCCGGGCGTCACGCTGGTCCGCGAGTGGGGCGGCCGGACTTTCCAGGTGCAGGTCCTCGAGAAAGGCTTCCTCTACGACCACAAGGTCTGGGGGAGCCTTTCCGAGATCGCAAGGGAGATCACGAGTGCTCGCTGGAATGGACCGAAGTTCTTCGGTCTCCGGCAAACACAGAAGGAAGCCGTGAGATGAGCCCCCGCAAGCTACGCTGCGCCATCTACACGCGCAAATCGAGTGACGAAGGCCTCGACCAGGATTTCAACTCGCTAGAGGCTCAGCGTGAGTTCTGCGCGGCCTACATAATGAGCCAGACGCATGAGGGCTGGGAGGCACTCACCACCCGCTATGATGATGGCGGCTTCTCGGGCGGCAATCTCGATAGGCCCGACCTTCGGAATCTCATGGCCGACATAGAGAAGGGCCTCATCGATATTGTGGTGGTCTATAAGGTCGACCGGCTGACAAGGTCACTTTCCGACTTCGCCAAGCTCGTCGAACTCTTCGACCGGCAGAAGGTCTCCTTCGTATCCGTGACCCAGGCCTTCAACACCACCAACTCGATGGGCAGGCTCACACTCAATGTCCTTCTCTCCTTCGCCCAGTTCGAGCGCGAGGTGACGGCAGAACGCATCCGGGACAAGTTCCGCGCCTCCAAGGAGAAGGGCATGTGGATGGGCGGTTTGCCACCGCTCGGCTACGACATTGACCACCGCAAACTCGTTATCAATGAGGGCGAGGCCGAGCGGGTGCGCTTCATCTTCCAGCGCTATCTGGAACTCGACTCGGTGGTCCGCCTGATGAAAGAACTCGAGTCACGGGACATCCGCTCCAAGCGCTGGGTTACCTCGCGAGGTTATGAGAGAGGCGGTGCAGCCCTCACGAGGGGCGCCCTCTACACCCTGCTCCAGAACCCCGTCTATATCGGCCGCATCCGTCACAAGGACAAAGTCCATGATGGGCAGCATGAAGCGATCATCGATGCCGGGACCTGGGAGGCGGTCCAGAGCCTCCTTGCCCGCAACCGCCATGAGAGCCGGACCCGAACCAACGCCAAATCCCCCTCGCTCCTTGCCGGGCTTCTGTTCCATGAGGACGGGGCAGCCTATCGGCCGCGTCAGGGGCGCAAGCAGGGCTGCAATCACCACTACTATGTCCATCCCTCCGGCACTTTGCCGGTCCATGAGATTGACAGCCTCGTCGTGAACGAACTGATCGCCTTGCTTGGGCGACAGGCAGAGCTTTGCCAGATCATCGGCGCGGATGATCCGGCTCAGATGGACGTGGCCGGCGCCAAGACCCAATTGATCTCTTCCGAGCTCAAGCTCCACCCGCGCAGGGATATCCTGCTTCAGATGGTCGAACAGGTGACGGTCGGCGCGAAGCAGGTCTCGATCACCATCAACCGGCATGGCCTCCAGGGCCTCCTCACCAACATCCCGGCTTTCACACAAATCGAAGACGGGGCAAAGACACCTCATCTCATCAAACGAGCATTCCAACTCAAGCGCTGCGGCAATGGCCGCAAGCTCATCATCGGGCAGCAGAAGGCGGACGACACGACTAAACCCGACCCGTCACTTCTCAAAACCCTCGCCCGGGCTCATGCCTGGTTCGAGGATCTGAAGGCCGGCCTCAGCTACAAGGAGATCGCGACACGCGATGCGATCGACGAACGGCTCGTCGCGCGCTGCATCCGCCTTGCCCTTCTAGCCCCCGACATCACAAAAGCAATCCTTGCCGGGCTCGAGCCAAAAGGCCTCACCTCGGAGCAGCTCGTGCGGCTCCCCAAACTCCCGGCAAGCTGGAACGAGCAGCGGAGCCTTCTCGGCTTCGACTGACTGCGCCCTCAGCAAAGAGTCGCGCCCGCGCGAGAAGCGCGGGCGTCGTTATTCACCGTTACTCTGAACAAACAGCGCCGATGCGGCGCTGCGTCATGCTGCATCATCATGCATCGAAATCCGCTAAAGCGGACCAGTTGGCAGCCGCCTGGAGAAATGGCGCCGAAAGAGCGACGAAACGGGCCGAGGACCGTCTCTCTGCGCGCGTCCGTGATGCACGAATGCGCCGCAAGTCCCCCTGAACGCGGAAGGTTTCAGGAAACGCGGCAGCGGTCGTGGGTTTGCTTGGAGAGGATTGGTGGAGCCAGACGGAATCGAACCGACGACCTCTTGCATGCCATGCAAGCGCTCTCCCAACTGAGCTATGGCCCCATCCTTCGTGCGGCGCGGCATGGGGGCCGCGCCAATGGCGGGCGGAACTTAGGGCCGCTCCTTCCCTCAATCAAGAGAAACTTGGCCCTGCCGCCCTTTTGTCTTTCGGTGGCGAATTCAGCGGCGATCAGTCGTCGTCGCCGCCCTTGCCGCGGACGATGCCGGTGACATCGTCGTCCTCATCCTCGTCGTCCTGGAGGAAGGCGTCGTTGTCATCGTCGTCATCGACATCCACGTCGACATCGACGTCATCCACGTCGATATCGTCGTCGACATCCGCCGCAAGTTCGTCGTCCCGCATGGCGTCGAGCGAGACGTTGCCCTCGTCGTCGGCGGCTACAACCCGCTTGGAGACCTTCTCCTTGGGCTTTTCCGCCGGCTTGGCACGCTTCGCCTTCGACCCGGTATCCGGGACATATTCATGCTTGCACTTCGGGCACACGACCGGGTTCTTGTTCAGGTCGTAAAACTTTGCGCCGCAGCTCGGGCAATCGCGTTTCGTTCCCAACTCCGGTTTCGACAAGCTTTACACTCCCCGCATCAATTGCGTCACGACAGTTTGCCTCAAGACCGGGCGCCATCAGGGCGCATGGCCTCGTCCAGAAGGATTTTCCCATTGCCACGTTAAATAGCTCCTGTCAAAACCTATTCGCGCCTCACGGCAGGCCTGAAAAACGGGCGCCTTCCGCGGACGCCGGGAACTGCCCCGTACAGCATCCACACATCGCCATACGGACCTCCATTGGCCTCACCCTCTTCTCACTCTTCATCCGCCAGCCTGACAGCCGAGCCGTCGCATGGCCTCAATGGCCGGATCCGCGTGCCGGGGGACAAGTCGATTTCCCACCGCGCGCTCATTTTCGGGGCGCTCGCCGTCGGGGAAACGCGCATCGGCGGGTTGCTGGAGGGGGAGGATGTGCTTGCGACCGCCGAAGCGATGCGCAGGCTCGGCGCCGAGGTGGTCCGCCATGCCGACGGCACCTGGTCGGTCCACGGGGTGGGCGTGGGCGGGCTGAAGGAACCGGAACAGCCGCTCGATTTCGGCAATTCGGGCACGGGCGCCAGGCTCGTCATGGGGCTTGTCGCCGGACATCCCATTACGGCGACCTTTATCGGCGACGCCTCGCTGTCACGCCGGCCGATGGGGCGCGTGATCTCGCCCCTGACGCAAATGGGCGCACATTTCCATGCGCGGGAGGGCGGCCGCCTGCCCCTCACGCTCACCGGCGCAAGGCGGGC
>JAGUWA010000267.1 GCA_020062605.1 Parvibaculum sp.
CGGCGGCGACCGGCTCCTGCTCGGGGCCTTCCGGCACGGCGCAGCAGACGATGTCGATGCCGGGGATCGCCGCGCATCTCGTCAGGACATGCCGAAGCACGGTCGCGCCCGCCAGATCCTCCAGAACCTTTCCCGGCAGGCGGGTCGATGTCATGCGGGCCTGAACGATCACGACATTGGGCATGGCGGTCTTGATCTTCCTTTGCGGCCGGTCAGGCGTCGGCGCGGGCGTTATAGGTCTTGATTTCGTCAACATTCAGGAAGTGCGGGTTGGTGCCGGAGCTGTATTCGAAGCCCTGCGGCACGATCTCTCCGCGCTCCTCGAGGTTGTTCGTCAGGTAGTCGACGTCGCCCCGGAAGAACTTGATTGTCGGACGGATCACGAAGTGGTCGCTGAACTCGACCGTCAGATGCGAATCGTCCGCCGGACACATGGTCTCGTGGAGTTTTTCGCCCGGCCTGATGCCGATCACCTCCTGCTGGAGCCCCGGCGCCATGGCCTCCGCGAGATCGGTGATGCGGACGGAGGGGATTTTCGGCACGAATATCTCGCCGCCATGCATGCGCACGAAGTTCCGGATCACGAAGTCGACGCCTTCCTGCAGCGTGATCCAGAAGCGCGTCATGCGCGCATCCGTGATGGGCAGCGAGGACGCGCCTTCGGCAATGAGCTTTTTGAAGAAGGGAACGACTGAACCGCGGGAGCCGACGACATTGCCGTAGCGAACCACGGCAAAACGCGTCTTCTCGTGGCCGACCATGTTGTTGGCGGCGACGAAAAGCTTGTCGGAGGCGAGCTTGGTCGCGCCATAGAGGTTGATCGGGTTCGCGGCCTTGTCGGTCGAGAGGGCCATGACCTTTTCGACGCCTTCCGAGATCGCCGCCTTGATGACGTTCTCGGCGCCGTGAATGTTGGTCTTGATGCACTCCATGGGGTTGTATTCCGCCGCCGGCACCTGTTTCAGCGCCGCCGCGTGGATCACGAAGTCGACATCCCGCATCGCCTGGCTCAGACGCTCGGGATCGCGCACATCGCCGATGAAGTAGCGCATCTGCGGCCCCGAGAATTCCTGGGACATCTCGTATTGCTTCAACTCGTCGCGCGAAAAGACGATGATGCGGCGCGGCTTGTGATGGTCGAGAAGGGTGCGGACATATTTGCGGCCGAAGGAGCCGGTGCCGCCTGTGATGAGTACGGATTTGTTGTCGAACATCCGGGTTTTTTCGCTCTCGTTTGGGTGCCCGATTCATTGCACGATAACCCTAACGGGGCCTTAACCATGATGGCGAGCATCGATTGCGGGGACCGTGCCGGGCAACCTGCCCGGGGGGAGGATGTTCTGTTCGATCTGAGAGAATTCCGGCTGCCGGACGGGCGCGAGCTCCTGCTCTACGGCCATGCGCCCCATGTGGGGGAGGCGCGGGACAGCCTGCCGCCGGCGCCTGCTTCGGGCGGCGCGCATCTCAGGTGGCATCCGCTGCGGCGCGAATGGGTCGCCTATGCCGGTGCGCGGCAGGGCCGGACATTCCTGCCGTCGGCCGCCTCCTGCCCGCTCTGCCCCGCGGCGGAGGGACGTCTTGGCGAAATCCCCTTCGACCGGTTCGAGATCGCCGTCTTCGAGAATCGCTTCCCGGCCTTTACTGCCAGCGCCGTTCCCCCGGCCGAGATTTCCGGTGTCGAGACCGCTCCGGCGCAAGGGCGCTGCGAGGTTGTCGTCTTCTCCGACGATCACCATGCCGGGCTCGGCACGCTCTGCGAGGACAGGCTTGCGCTTCTTCTCGAGGTCTGGGGCGCGCGGGTGAGGGCGCTTGGGGAGACCTATCCTTATATCTTTCCCTTCGAGAACAGGGGCGAGGAAATCGGGGTGACGCTTCATCACCCTCATGGCCAGATCTATGCGTTCCCCTTCATTCCCGCGCAGGTGCGCCGCGCGGCGGAAGCGCAGGCCGAAGCGCTCGTCATCGAGCGCCTTCTTCGCGATGCCGGGAATTTCGTTATCGAGGAGGCCGAGGCGGCGGTCGCGCTTGTCCCGCCCTTCGCCGTCTATCCTTACGAGACCTGGATCGTGCCCCGGCGGCGTGTAGCGGGTCCGCAGGCGCTTGACGATGCCGAGCGGCAGGCGATGGCCGGGCTGCTCGGGCGTGCGGTACGCCGTCTCGACGGACTTTTCGGCACGCCCATGCCCTATATCCTCACGGTGCAATGCGCGCCGAAGGGCTTCGAGGCGACGTTCCACATGACGATCGACATTCGCCCGTTCCGTCGCGACGCAGGCAAACTGAAATACCTCGCCGGCGTGGAGCAGGGAACGGGCGTCTTTCTCGCGGACGTGCTGCCGGAGGATGCGGCGGCGCGGTTGCGTGCCGTGCCTACCGTGGAGGCGCCATGAGAACGGCCTTCAGGGAAGCCTTCGGACGCGTGCCCGAGGCGGAGGGGAGGGCGCCCGCCCGCGTCAACCTCATCGGCGACCACACGGATTATGCCGAAGGCTTCTGCCTGCCCATGCCGCTTCGCTGCGAAACACGGGTGATGATGGCGCGCGCCCCTGCTTTCTCCGCGCGGAGCGAGGGGCATCCGGCTTCGGAGTTCGATCCTTTCGGCCCGCCGCGCGGCGACTGGACGGACTATGTCGCCGGGCCGCTTGCCGAGCTTGCGGCGGCTGGCGTCGAGGTGCCGCCGGTCGCGGTGTTCGTCGCCTCGAATATTCCGCAAGGAGCGGGTGTTTCCTCCTCGGCCGCGCTCGAAGTCGCCGTCATCCGCGCCGCGCTTGCGCTTGCCGGAAAGTCGCTCCCCGATGCCGAGGTCGCGCGCATGGCGCAGCGGGCGGAGAACCGTTATTGCGGGGTCAATTGCGGCATTCTCGACCAGATGGCGTCCGCTGCGGGCCGTGCCGGCGAAGCCCTGCTGCTCGATTGCCGGACGGGAACGGGACGGCTCGTCCGTGTGCCGCCCGCCTTCCGGTTCCGGGTCGTCCATTGCGGCGAAGAGCGGCGTCTCGCAGATGGCGCCTATAACGAACGCCGCCGC
>JAGUWA010000059.1 GCA_020062605.1 Parvibaculum sp.
AGGGCTTCGAGGCGCAGGTGCGGCCGCGCTCCGGGCTCGCGGCGAAGAACGGCGTCACCGTTCTGAATTCGCCCGGCACGATCGATTGCGACTATCGCGGCGAGGTGAAGGTCATCCTCATCAATCTCGGACAGGACGCCTTCACCATCGAGCGGGGCACGCGCATCGCACAGATGATCATTGCGCCGGTGACGCAGGCGAGGCTGCGCGAAGTCGAGACGCTCGACGAAACGGCGAGGGGCGCGGGCGGCTTCGGCTCGACCGGAACGAAGGGGTGAGCAAGAGATGCTGAGACTTTCCAAGAAAACCTGGCTCGCGCTCGAGGCGGTGGTCGATGTCGCGATCAATGCGCGGCCCGATCCCGTTCAATCGAAAGAGATCACCAGGCGGCAGGGCATTCCGCAGCGCTATCTGGAACAGGTGATGCAGCAGCTCGTCCATGCGGGCATCCTGAAAGGCGTGCGGGGTCCGCGCGGCGGATACACGCTAGCGCGCGAACGGCGGCGCATTCCCGTGGGCGAAGTCGTGCGCGTGGTCGGCGCGATGGAGGCCTCCGACGAACCGGGCGCGCAACCCTCGGAACTTGGCGCGCGCGTGATCGCGCCGCTGTGGGAGGACGTGCAGCACCAGATCATGGCGACGCTCGACGACATCACCATCGAGGATCTCTGCCGCAAGGCGGACGAGGCGGGCGTCGGCAACTCGAAACCGACAGCCGATTTCATTATCTGAATCTGATAGGCTCGCCCGAGGGTGGGCAGGAAGCCTTACAAATGGTCCGGGAGGCCGATATGACCGAGAACAAGAAGCCAGGTCGCGGGCGCGTCTATGACAGCATCACGCAGACCATCGGCGATACGCCGCTGGTGCGGCTCAACCGCATGGCGAAGGAAGCGGGCGCCGTTGCCGACATTCTGCTCAAGCTCGAATTCTTCAATCCGCTGGCGAGCGTGAAGGACCGCATCGGCGTCTCCATGATCGAGGCGCTGGAACGCCAGGGCAAGATTACCGACAACACCGTCATCATCGAGCCGACCTCGGGCAATACGGGTATCGCGCTGGCCTTCGTCTGCGCGGCGAAGGGCTACCGGCTGATCCTGTGCATGCCGGAGAGCATGTCGATCGAACGGCGCAAGATGCTGGCGCTGCTCGGCGCGGAACTCGAACTCACGCCGAAGGAAAAAGGCATGAAGGGTGCGATCGCGCGGGCCGAGGAACTGCTCGCGCAGCATCCGAATTCCGTGATGCCGCAGCAGTTCGACAATCCGGCGAACCCGGAAATCCATCGCCGGACGACGGCGGAGGAAATCTGGAACGATACGGACGGCAAGGTCGACGCCGTGATTTCCGGCATCGGGACGGCAGGCACCTTCACCGGCGTCGGCTCCGTGCTGAAGGCGCGCAAGCCGGGGTTGCGGATGATCGCGGTCGAGCCGGAAGACAGCCCCGTGCTTTCCGGCGGCCAGCCCGGACCGCACATGATCCAGGGCATCGGTGCGGGCTTCGCGCCGGGCAATCTCGACAAGTCGCTGATCGATGAGATCGTCACCATCGGCAACGAGACGGCATTCGAACATGCGCGCAAGGCCGCGCGCATGGAAGGCATTCCCTGCGGCATTTCCTCGGGCGCGGCAATTGCCGTTGCGCTTGAAGTCGGATGCCGGCCGGAGATGAAGGGCAAGACGATCGTCGCGATCATCCCGTCCTTCGCAGAGCGTTATCTCTCGACGGCGCTGTTCGACGGACTTTGATTACTCGCCTTTGACGCCTGCCGCCTTCAGGGCGGCGGGCGCGCCGGGGCCTAGCTCGACCGTCATGTCGCGGGCCTTCAGCTCCTCGCCGCATTCCGAGCATGTGTGCACGGCATGGGCGACATGGCCGCAGGCCTTGTGACGCCGCAGCACGGGCGGGCCTTCGGGTCCCGCCATCCATTTGTCGCCCCAGTCCAGCAGCGAAAGCATGACGGGGTAGAGATCGAGCCCCTTTTCCGTCAGCCGGTATTCCTCGCGGCGGGGACGCTCCTGATAGGGCACCTTCCGCAGCACGCCCGCGTCGGTCAGCTTCTTCAGGCGGTCGGCGAGCACATGGCGCGCAATGCCGAGACGCTGCTCGAATTCCTCGAAACGGCGCACGCGCAGGAAGCATTCGCGCAGCACGAGGAGGGTCCACCTGTCGCCGACAATGGACAGCGACCTGGCGAGCGAACAAGGTTGGCGGTCGAGTTCTTCCCAGCGCATGAGGGGCTCCCTTTCCCGGGCAGTATAGCTTGACAGGTTCTTTTTCGGAACCCATTGTATGAATTACAAGTTCCAAAAGAGAACTTACATAATTGATTTTTCCGGGCAGGATCGGCCGAAGCGGAGGAGCGCAGCATGGGCACGAAAAAGGCGGCCGTCATCATCGGCGCGGGCGACGCGACAGGCGGCGCCGTCGCCAAGCGCTTCGCCAGGGAGGGCTATACCGCCTGCGTGACGCGGCGCTCGGAAGAGAAACTCGCTCCCCTCCTCGATGAGATCAGGTCGGCGGGCGGCGAGGCGCGCGGCTTCGGCTCGGATGCGCGCAAGGAAGAAGATGCGATCGCGCTGTTCGAGACGGTGGAGCGCGAGGTGGGGCCTGTCGAGGTCTTCGTCTTCAACATCGGCGCGAATGTGAATTTCCCGATCACCGAGATGACCGAGCGCGTCTACCGCAAGGTCTGGGAGATGGCGGCGCTTGCGGGGTTTCTCACCGGACGGGAGGCGGCGCGGGTGATGAGCCCGCGCGGACGCGGCACGATGATCTTCACGGGCGCGACCGCAAGCCTTCGCGGCGGCGCCGGATTTGCCGCCTTTGCCGGCGCGAAGTTCGCGCTGCGCGCACTGGCGCAGAGCATGGCGCGCGAGCTTGGGCCCAAAGGCATCCATGTCGCGCATCCGATCATCGACGGCGCGATCGACACCGCCTTCATCCGCGACAATTTTCCCCAACGCTACGCGCTCAAGGAGAAGGACGGCATTCTCAATCCGGAGCACATCGCGGAAATGTACTGGCAGCTTCATTGCCAGCCGCGCGATGCCTGGACGCATGAACTCGATCTGCGCCCGTGGATGGAAACCTTCTGAGCCGATGTGAGGAAGAAAAGATGACGAAGAAAGTCGAGTTCCTGTTCGACTTCGGCAGCCCCAACGCCTATCTCGCCGCCAAGGCGCTGCCGGAGATCGAAAAGCGCACGGGCGCGGCATTCACCTATGTGCCGGTGCTGCTGGGCGGTATCTTCAAGGCGACGGGAAACGTGTCTCCCGCCATTTCGGAAGCGGGCATCAAGAACAAGCCCGAATATGGGCGGCTCGAGATTGACCGTTTCATCAGGAAGCATGGGCTGACGAAGTTCAAATTCAATTCGCATTTTCCCGTGAACACGCTGCAGATCATGCGCGGCGCGATTGCCGCCGAGATGGATGGCATTTTGCCGGCCTATTTCGACGTCGTCGCCTCCGCGATGTGGGAGCAGTCGCTGAAGATGGACGAGCCGGAAATCATCAAGGCGGCGCTCGACGCGGGTGGCATCGACGGCGCGCGCCTTCTCGCGCGTATCCAGGAGCCGGACGTGAAGGCGAAGCTCATCGCCAATACGGAAGACGCGGTTGCGCGGGGCGCCTTCGGCATTCCGACCTTCTTCGTCGATGGCGACATCTATTTCGGCAAGGACCGGCTGCGCGAGGTCGAAGAAGCGATCGCGGGCTGACGGCAGTTTTGAAAAGTGAGTGAGAAGATGAACGCACCGGCCGATCCCGGACCCGTGTTCCGCCGCGAAGGCGATAGCTGGCAGGCCCTGCCGCAGGCGCAGGGGCCGTTCGGCGGCATGCATGGCGGCGCGGTGGCGGCGCTTTGCGTCCACCAATACCAACCAGGGCTTTCGGCACGCGCGCGAAGTGGATCCGGCTGAAGCGGGACTTCCACGCAAGCCCGACGCCCTTTTCCGCGGCCATGGTGGTTGCCGATGTCTCGACGCTGTTCACGGTGACGGATGCAGGGGAAAGGCCGAACGCCAACGGCTGGCCGAATACCGACCTCTCCCTGCACCTCTCGCGCGCGCCGACAGGACCGTGGATCGGCGTCGCGCAACGCGGCACCTGGCATGGCGACGGGCGCGGGATGACGGAATCGGAAATCTTCGATGCCTATGGCCGGATCGGCAGGTCGTGCCAGAGCGTGGTGCTGCTGCCGGCGATGTGAAGCGCCTCAGTCGGCCAACGGTTTCGCGACGCGCTCGACCATCTCGTTGGTCAGTTCGATCGTCATGTCGCGGAGCTTGCCGGTTTCCTCGGCATAGGCCTCGAAGGCCGCGACCATGAAATCGCGCTGAAGGGCCAGCATGTCGGTCATGGACTTCGCGCCGAGCAGGGCTTCGGCCGTGGCGGCATCGGTATCGAAGCGCGTCTTGCCGAAATTCATGAGCTCGGCATTGATGCGCGTGATGCCGCTCGCGGCCATGTTGGCCGAAGCGGTGAAGGCATCGATCATTTCGCGGGACATATCGTTCATCGGGTCACCTCATCGTGGAAGGACATCCCCTTGCGGCGGGCCGGCCAGGCCGGTCCTTTCCCTGCCGCACTGCAATATCAAGTATGACGCAGAAAGGGGGCATTTCCATGACATTATTCGCAAATGCAGCAAATTTGCCGCGGGCGGCGGCGTTCCATTGACATTCGCGCGGCGGAGTGGCGCAAAGGGAGCTACCGGAGCGAGGACCCATGGCACTGAACGACGAACAACTGGAGCGCTATGCGCGGCACATCGTGCTGAAGGAGATCGGCGGCCCCGGCCAGCAGAAGCTCCTGAAGGCGCGCGTGCTGATCGTCGGCGCGGGCGGGCTCGGAAGCCCCTGCCTCATTTATCTGGCGGCGGCGGGCGTCGGGACCATCGGCGTCGTGGATAGCGATACAGTGTCGCTGTCGAACCTGCAGCGCCAGATCGCACATGGGGTCGCGGATATCGGCCGGGCGAAAACGGAGAGCGCGGCGGAGGCGGCGGCGCGCATCAATCCGGATGTGAAGATCGTTCAACACAAGGAACGCCTGACGGCCGCGAACGCGCTCGACATCATTTCGCAATACGATCTGGTGGCCGACGGCTGCGATAATTTCGCGACGCGCTTTCTCGTCAACGATGCCTGCTATTTCGCGAAAGTGCCGCTGGTGTCGGCGGCTGTTGGCCAGTTCGAGGGACAGGTGGCGACGTTCCGGGCCTTCGAGCGCGATGCGGAGGGAAACCCGAAGCCGAATTATCGCGACTTCGTGGGCGCGACGCCCGAGCCCGGCTCCGTGCCGACCTGCGAGGAGGCGGGCGTGATGGGGGCGCTGACCGGCGTCGTCGGCTCGCTGCAGGCACTGGAAGTCATCAAGGAGATCACCGGCGCAGGGACGAGCCTTGCGGGAAAGCTGCTGATCTACGACGCGCTCGACACGCGGTTCCGGACGGTGAAGCTCAAATGGGATCCGAAGAATCCGCTGACGGGCGAGAACCCGACGATCACGGATTTGTCGATCCACGCGGTGTGAGGCGACGCATCCTTCTTCTCGACAAGGGAGATCGTCATCGCGAGGCCGCGAAGCGGCCACGGCGATCCAGAACGGCAAGCACGGAGATTGCGGCCCCTGGATTGCTTCGCTGCGCTCGCAATGACGAAAATGCAGGCGAGCTACATGATGGCGGGAATGACACGATCCGGCGGGCGGTGGCCGTCCATGAAGGTCTTGATGTTGACGATGACCTTGCCGCCCATCTCGACGCGGCCCTCGATGGTGGCCGATCCCATATGCGGCAGGGGCACGACATTGGGCAGATTGAGAAGGCGCGGGTTCACAGCCGGTTCGCGCTCGAAGACATCGAGGCCGGCACCGGCGAGTTCGCCCGCCTCCAGCGCGCGGATCAGCGCGTTCTCGTCGATGATCTCGCCGCGCGCCGTGTTGACGATATAGGCTTCCGGCTTCATGAGCTTCAGGCGGCGCGTGTCGATGAGGTGGAAGGTCTGCGGCGTCAGCGGGCAATTCACCGAGACGATGTCGACCTTGCCGAGCATGTCGTCGAGATTTTCCCAGAAGCGCGCCTCGAGCTCCTGCTCGATGACGGCATTGGCGGGCTTCCTGTTGTGATAGTGAATTTCGAGACCGAAGGGCTTCGCGCGGCGCGCCACCGCCTGGCCGATGCGGCCCATGCCGATGATGCCGATGCGTTTGCCCGTGAGGCGGCGGCCGAGCATCCATGTGGGCGACCAGCCCGGCCACTGGCCTTCATGTTCGCGGAGATAACGCGCACCTTCCGAGAGGCGGCGCGGCACGGCGAGAATGAGGCCCATGGTCATGTCGGCGGTATCTTCGGTCAGCACGCCGGGCGTGTTCGTTACCGTAATGCCGCGGCGGCGGGCCGTCTCGACATCGATATTGTCGACGCCGGTGCCGAACTGCGCGATGAGGCGGAGGTTTTCGCCCGCCTGGGAGAGAAGACGCGCGTCGATCCTGTCGGTCACGGTTGGAACCAGGACATCGGCCTCGCGGATGGCGGTGGCTAGTTCGGCGGCGGAGAAGGGATGATCGTCGGCATTCAGCCGGATATCGAACAGCTCGCCCATGCGCGCCTCGATGGGGGCGGGCAGCTTGCGGGTGACGATGACGAGCGGCTTTTTGGCGGTCATGAAATACTCCGGCGGCAGTCCGGCTGGGGTGAGCCTCTTCTTATCAGGTTTTATCCGGTTGTTTGCGCCATTTTCTGGCAAAATCCGGTGAGTCGGCCGGCGGGGGCCAACGGGCAGAAGAAGAGATGCGGGAGAGGCCAGTCAATACAAGTGCGAGACGGAGCGGGAGAGCAAGGCGCGCGGCGCTTTGCGCCGCAGCGTTCGTTTGCGCGCCTTTGGTCGCCGCGGGGATGGGCATTGGCGAGGGACA
>JAGUWA010000061.1 GCA_020062605.1 Parvibaculum sp.
AGCGGAGCCTCAACTGGAATGAGCGTCGGGGCGAAACCCGTTGGCGCGATGCCGGACACCACTGCCGAAGGATCAGGCCGAGAGCCGCTTGCGTCCCTTGGCCCGGCGCGCGGCCAGCACCTGACGGCCGCCCTTGGTCGCGGTACGCGCACGGAAACCGTGGCGGCGCTTGCGGACGAGTTTGCTCGGTTGATAGGTCCGTTTCACGTCTCTTCTCCGGCGGATCTGGGCCGAGCGCGGGGCCTGCCAATCCGCTGGCTGGTCCGGCTCCGGGGACGGCTTTGGGGCCGCCTCTCAATGCCAATAAAAACAAGAGCCGCAGGCGTTGCCGCCCGACGGCTGTCTGGCGGGGTGTATAAGCGATAAGCAGCCGGAAAGTCAACGGCAGCCGGGCATTTGAGCTTGCCGGTTTCGGGGCCGATCACCGGGCCTGAACTTGTCTCACGAAAGGGTGAGGGGGCCTTCCGCGAGGGCCGATTGCGCGTTATGTCCCGGCACCATGCTCTTTATCCCTTTCCCCATCCCCACGATCCGCGCCAAACGGCTGTTTGTACCCTTTTTGTTCGCTGTCCTTGTCGCCACACTGCCTGCGGGAGCCACCTCTTTGAAACCGGACCATGCGCCCTGGGCCCGCCTGCTCGAGGCCCATCTGGAGCAGGGCGAAGGCGGCGCCCCCAACCGCTTCGGCTATGGAGCATTGAAGGCGAACAGCGAGGACCGCGCCGCGCTCCGGTCCTATATCGCCTCGCTGGAAGCCACGGACCCGGGCGTCCTGTCGCGCGACGAGGCCTTCGCTTTCTGGGTCAATCTCTACAATGCGCTGACGGTGGAAGTGGTGATCGACCATTACCCGGTCGCCTCGATCCGCGACATCGCCATATCGCCCGGCCTGTTCTCGACCGGCCCGTGGGGAAAGAAGCTCGTGACCGTCGCCGGCCGGGAACTCTCCCTCGACGATATCGAACACGGCATCCTGCGGCCCGATTTCGGCGACAGCCGCGTACATTACGCGGTGAACTGCGCCTCGGTAGGGTGCCCGGATCTCGCGTCCAGGCCCTATACCGGGGATGAACTCGATGCCATGCTCGACCGGGCAGCCCGCGCTTATGTGAATAGCCCTAGGGGCGCCCGCGTCGAGAACGGCCGGCTCACGGCATCCAGTATTTTCAAGTGGTATATGAAGGATTTCGGCGGCACCGAGGAAGGCGTCCTCGCCGAACTCCGAAAATATGCAGGCCCCGATCTTGCCGCGGCGCTGGAAAACGTCTCCGGCGTCGCGTCTTATGATTATGACTGGTCGCTCAACGACGCGGCCGAGCCGGAGAACCGCCAATGACGGAAACCGCCCCCAACGACCGCCGCCCCGGCGCGCTCCGGCGTTTCCTGCCGCTCCTGATCCTCGCCGCGGGGCTCGGCGCCTTCTTTGCGCTCGGGCTCGACCGCTATGTGACGCTCGATACGCTGCGCGACAACCGCCAGGCGCTTTCCGCCTGGGTGGCCGAAAACTGGGCGCTGGCGGCTTTCGTCTACGTGCTCGCCTACATCGCCATGGTCGCCTTTTCCCTGCCGGGTGGGCTCGTGGCGACGCTCACGGGCGGCTTTCTCTTCGGGACGGTCTTTGGCGGCCTGCTGACCGTCTTCGGCGCGACCATCGGTGCGACGGCGATCTTTCTGGCCGCGAAGACGGCATTGGGAGAGACGCTGCGCGAAAAGGCGGGGCCGAAGCTCCGCAAGCTCGAGGACGGCTTCGGCAAGAACGCCTTCAGCTACATGCTGGTGTTGCGGCTCGTGCCTGTTTTCCCTTTCTTTCTCGTCAATCTTGCCCCGGCTTTTCTGGGGGTGCCGCTCAGAACCTATGTCGTTGCGACCTTTCTTGGCATCATTCCCGGTACGTTCGTTTTCGCGAGCCTCGGCAACGGGCTTGGCGCGGTCTTCGATGCGGGCCGCGACCCCGATCTCGGCCTGATCTTCGAACCGGAGATTCTGGGGCCGATCCTCGCACTCGCTCTGCTTGCGCTCCTGCCCGTTGTCTATCGCCGCTTCGCCTCTGCGCCGTCACCTGAATAATTCCCGCAAACCCTTCGAGGATTTCCATGGCCAAGAGGATAAAGGCTGACATCTGTGTCATCGGCGCCGGCTCCGGCGGCCTGTCGGTCGCGGCAGGCGCTGCGCAGATGGGCGCGCGTACGGTGCTCATAGAACGCGACGCGATGGGCGGCGATTGCCTGAACACCGGCTGCGTGCCGTCCAAGGCGCTTCTCGCAGCGGCGAAGCAGGCCTATCGCATGGGCGCGGGCGAACCCTTCGGTGTCGCGCCGGCTGAGGCGAAAGTCGATTTCGCAAAAGTGCACCAGCACGTCCACAGCGTCATCGGCGCCATTGCCCCGAACGATTCGGCGCCGCGCTTCGAGGGGCTCGGCGTCACCGTCATCAAGGATCATGCGCGCTTCCGCGACGGCAGCACCGTACTTGCGGGCGATGCGGAGATCACCGCGCGGCGCTTCGTCATCGCCACGGGGTCGCGCGCATCGGCGCCGCCCATTCCCGGCCTCGACAAGGTTCCCTTCTTCACCAACGAGAATCTCTTCGAAAACAAGGAATGCCCCGCTCACCTCATCGTCATCGGTGGCGGTCCCATCGGCATGGAAATGGCGCAGGCGCATCGCCGCCTCGGCGCGCGTGTCACAGTGATAGAAGGGCTGCGAGCGCTGGGTCGCGAGGACCCGGAACTGTCTGCCATCGTTCTCGACCGTCTTCGCCGCGATGGCGTCGAGATACTCGAAGGCGCGAAGGTGCTCTCCGTTTCCGGCGAGGAAAAGAATATCACCGTCGAGATTTCGCTCGGGCAGGAGACGCGGCGGATCAAGGGATCGCATCTTCTCGTCGCGACCGGCCGCCGCCCGAATGTCGAAGGCCTCGACCTCGAAAAGGCGGGCGTCGACTACACCGCGCAGGGACTGAAGGTCGATGAACGGCTGCGCACGACCAACAAGCGCATTTTCGGCATCGGCGACGTGGCCGGCGGGCTGCAGTTTACCCATGTTGCGGGCTACCACGCGGGCATCGTCATCCGGAATGCTCTCTTCCGCGTACCCGCCCGCGCCGACCACAGCGCGGTACCATGGGTTACCTATACCGATCCCGAGCTCGCGCATGTCGGCGAGACGGAGGCGGAAGCGCGTGAGCGCCATCCGAAGATCAATGTGCTGCGCTGGCATATGGCGGAGAACGACCGCGCCCAGGCTGAACGCGAGACCGAAGGCGTCATCAAGGTCATAACCGACAGCCATGCGCGTGTGCTCGGGGCCACCATCGTCGGTCCGCATGCGGGCGAACTGATTCTGCCGTGGGTTCTCGCCAAGTCGAATGCGCTGAAGCTGAGCGCCATGGCAGGCGTCATCGTGCCTTATCCGACCTTCTCGGAAATCAGCAAGCGCGTGGCGGGCTCCTACTACACGCCAGCCCTCTTCAGCCCCAAGACGAGGATGCTGGTGCGCTTTCTCTCCCTGTTCGGATAGGATTGGCGGACAAGACGCATCGGAGCGCGATCCGCGAATGAACGCAAAGGCAGAAAAAGCGAGCGAAATTGCAGGGGGGCGGCTGGCGCGCCTGTTGCGGCCGCTGCGTGGTTCCCTTTCCCGCCGCCTGCTGGTCCTTACCATTCTCTTCGTCATGCTGGCCGAAGTGTTGATCTTCGTGCCTTCGGTCGCGAATTTCCGGCTGAACTGGCTCGAGCAGCGCCTTGCCGCCGCGCAGATCGCATCGCTCGCGCTGGAGGCGCGCCCCGACAATATGGTGTCGCCGGCGCTCCGGGAGGAACTTCTCCGGAATGCGCAGGTCTACGCCGTCGCGCTTCATCGCGATGACGCGCGCCGCCTTGTCCTCAGCGAGGACATGCCGCCCATGGTCGACAAGAGCTTCGACCTCCGTGGAACGACGGCCATGAACCTCATCATGGATGCCTTCGAGACGATGTTCGAGGGTGAAGGCCGCATCGTCCTCGTGACCGGCCGGCCGCGATTCGGGGCGGGCGAGTCGATCGAGATCGTGTTCGACGAAACGCCGCTGTGCCGTGCCGTGATACAGTACGGCAAGAACATCTTCCTGCTCTCCCTCGTCATTTCCATCATCACGGCAGGGCTCGTCTACCTCGTTCTGCATTTCGTTCTCGTGCGCCCGATGCGCCGCCTGACTGGCAACATGGTTGCATTCCGCCGCAGTCCGGAGGATGCGCGCCGCGTCATTGCGCCATCGGCGCGGGCAGACGAAATCGGTGTGGCGGAGCGCGAACTTTCTCTGATGCAGAAGGAAATCCGCGCGACGCTCACGCAGAAGGCGCATCTTGCGGCCCTCGGCGCGGCGGTGAGCAAGATCAATCACGATTTGAGAAACATCCTGGCAAGCGCGCAGCTTATTTCCGACCGCATGGGGACGATCGAGGACCCGGCGGTACAGCATCTCGCGCCTCGTCTCATCGCCTCGATCGACCGGGCAATCGACCTCTGCACGAAGTCGCTCCGCTTCGGCCGCGCGGAGGAGCCCGCGCCGCAACGCCGCAAGATCGCGCTCGCCTCGCTGGCGGACGAGGTGGCGGAAGCCGCCTGGGCGGAGACGGACCCCGTCCGCTGGATCAATGACGTCCCGCCCGATCTCATTGTCGATGCAGACCCCGACCAGCTCTTTCGCCTGCTGCTCAATCTCGCGCGCAACGCCGCACAGGCATTGACGGAGGAAAGTACGGAAAGGGCGCGAGGCGGCGAAATCCGCATTTCGGCGCATCGTGCCGGCGATCATGTGCATATCGACATGTCCGACACTGGCCCCGGCCTTCCGCCCAGGGCGCGCGAGCATCTCTTCGAAGCTTTCTCCGGCAGCGGGCGAGCCGACGGCACGGGGCTTGGCCTCGCAATCGCGGCCGAACTTGCGCGCATGCATGGCGGTCACATCGAACTCGTGCGGAGCGACGCTTCCGGCACGACATTCCGCATCTGCATCCCCGACGACGCGGGCACACCGCGCGACTGCGGCGAGGCAGAGCTCGTTGCGGGGCAATCGGCATAGACGGAAGGAGCGACATGAGCGACGACGGACGTGCGCCGCCCACGCCGCGAAACGACTGGGCGCTATTTCTCGATTTCGACGGCACGCTGGCGGAACTTGCCCCGACACCCGATGCCGTCACGATCGATCCCGATCTCCCGGATATTCTGCTGAGCCTCATGGACAGCCTGGACGGTGCCGTGGCGCTGATTTCGGGCCGGCCCCTCGGTGAACTCGACAGGCTGACGGGGCTGGAACTGCCGGGCGCCGGCGTGCACGGACTCGAATTGCGCGAACGGCAGGGGATGGCGCCTCACCTGCCGAACGAGTCCGACGAGATCGGAAAAATCGCAGCAAGGCTTGTGCCACTCGTGCACGGCGATCCCCGTCTGATCCTCGAAGCAAAACCCGGCGCGCTTGCGCTCCACTACAGGCGCGCACCGGAGCGCGAAGCGGAATGCAGGGGGGCGATGAGAGAAGCGCTTGCCGCGGTCTCGGGGCTGGAACTCATGGAGGGCAAGATGGTGCTCGAGGTGAAGCCGGGCCACATCAACAAGGGGCATGCGATCGAAAAACTCATGTCCCTGCCTCCCTTTCTGGGACGCATACCCGTCTTCGCGGGCGACGATCGCACGGATGAGGACGGCTTTGGGGTCGTCAATGCGCTCAAAGGCGTTACGATCAAGATTGGTGACGGAGAAACTAAGGCCGCGCATCGTCTGGCTTCCGTCGAAGATTTTGTGGCTTGGCTCAAACAGACGGCCTCGTCGTTGAGTGGCGATGGCTGAGATATCTTGAGGAAGGAGGAAGTTTGTCGTCGCTTGATCTTGGAGTCGTGGGAAACGGCACATATGGCGCGCTGATCGACAAGTGGGCCCGCATCGTCTGGTGCTGCCTGCCCCGTTTCGACGGCGATCCGGTCTTCTACAGCCTGCTGAATGGCGAGGGTGCGGAGGAGGGCGACGGTGCCCGCGGCTACTGGGGCATCGAACTCGAAGGCGCCGCTTCCACCCGCCAGTATTACCGCCACAACACCGCGATACTCGTTACGGAAGTGACCGATCGCGACGGCAATACGATAGAGATCACCGACTTTGCGCCGCGCTTCACCCAGCGTGAGCGAATTTTCCAGCCGATGACAATGGTGCGCCGCGTGCGTCCCGTCGAAGGCACGCCGCGTGTCCGCGTTCGCATCCGTCCCGGTTTCAACTATGGCGCGGAAGAGCCGACGGTCACGCGCGGCAGCAACCATGTCCGCTATGTTCATAGCGGCTTTGCGCTTCGGCTGACGACCAATGCCCCGGTGACCTATCTTCTCGCCGAGACCGCCTTCAATCTCACCGGCCCCATGAGCTTCATCCTCGGTCCCGACGAAACCCTCATCGGAGGCATCGAGGAAACCGCGCGCCAGTTCGAGGAACGCACAGAAGACTACTGGAGGAAATGGGTCCGCCGCCTCGCGCTGCCGCTCGAATGGCAACAGGCGGTGATCCGCGCCGCCATCACGCTGAAACTCTGCTGCTACGAGGAAACCGGTGCCATCGTCGCGGCGCTCACGACAAGCATACCCGAAGCGGCGAACACGGAACGCAACTGGGATTATCGCTTCTGCTGGTTGCGTGACGCCTTCTTCGTCGTTCGAGCGCTCAACTCGCTCGCCGAGGTGGAGACGATGGAAAATTATCTCCGCTATCTCGGCAACATCGTCGGGACGGCGCGGGACGGCCATCTGCAGCCCGTCTACGGCATCGGCCTTGAGACGCATCTGACGGAGTCCTTGGTCGATACGCTGAAGGGATATCGCGGCATGGGTCCCGTGCGCCGGGGCAATCAGGCCTATGAGCATTTCCAGCACGACGTCTATGGCAACGTGATTCTCGCTGCCACGCAGTCCTTCTTTGACGAGCGCTTGCTTCAGCAGCCGGCAAAGGCGGATTTCGAGCGCTATGAGAAGGTCGGCGAACGCGCCTATGCGATGCACAAGCAGCCGGACGCGGGTATGTGGGAATTGCGCACCCGCGCTCATGTCCACACCTCGTCAAGCCTCATGTGCTGGGCGGCCTGCGACAGACTCGCGCGAATTGCCGAGCATCTCGGTCTGCAAGAGCGGGCGCGCCATTGGCGCCGGCTCGCAGACGAGGTGCAGGAGACGATCTGCAAGCGGGCATGGAACGAAGAAATGGGGGCCTTCGCGGAGAGCTTCGAGGGGGCCGGCCTCGACGCAGGGCTTCTGCTGATGACGGAAGTGAATTTCCTGAAACCTTCCGATCCCCGCTTCCAGTCGACCCTTGCGGCCGTCGAGAAAGCGCTCCTGCGCGGGAACCACATGTTTCGTTACGCCACCGAAGACGACTTCGGCATGCCGCGGAACGCATTCAATATCTGCACGTTCTGGTATATCGACGCCCTCGCGCGTGTCGGACGAACGGACGAAGCGCGCGACATCTTCGAGTCGATCCTCGCCTGCCGGAACAGTCTCGGCCTGCTCTCCGAAGACACCGACCCGGCGACGGGCGAGCTGTGGGGAAACTTTCCCCAGACCTATTCTCTTGTAGGCATAATCAATGCGGCGATGCGCTTGAGCCGGAAATGGGAAGAGCAGATATGAACCGTCTGGTCGTCGTCTCCAACCGCGTCGGTCCCGTGCGAGACGCCGCGCGGGCAGGAGGCCTCGCCGTCGCGCTTGTCGATGCGCTGAAGTCGAGTGGCGGTCTCTGGTACGGATGGAGCGGCAAGGTCGACGAGCACGGCCAGGATCGGGCAAAGATCGAGGATGTGGGAAGCCTGACGCTCGCGACGGTCGACCTCAGCACCGAGGAACACGAGGAATATTACAACGGCTTCGCCAATCGCTGCCTCTGGCCGCTTTTTCATTACCGCATCGATCTGACGGCCTTCGACCGCCGCTATTACGAGGGCTACCGGCGCGTCAACGCGAAATTTGCGCGCGTTCTTCATCCACTGCTGAAGCCGGACGACACGATCTGGGTGCATGATTATCATTTTCTTGCTTTCGGCAACGAGCTGCGTCGCATGGGCGCCGAACAGCCGATCGGCTTCTTCCTGCACATTCCCTTTCCCGCGCGCGAGGTGCTGGCGGCGCTCCCTCACCACGACGCGATGGTGCGCGGGCTCTTCGCTTACGATGTGCTCGGGTTTCAGACGGAGCGCGACTGCGAGCGCTTCCGCGACTACGTCGTTCGCGAAGCGCAAGGGCGGGCGGAAGGCGACAGGCTGCACTGCTTCGGCCGCACCGTCACGGTGAGGGCTTTCCCCATCGGCATCGACACGGAAGGCTTCGCGCGCATGGCTGCGACCGATAAGGACGCGCGCAAGCAGTACGACAAGGCGATGAGTTCTCTCAATGGCCGTACGCAGATCGTCGGCGTCGACCGGCTCGACTATACGAAAGGCATCGCGGAACGGTTCCGGGCCTATGAGCGCCTGCTCGAGGATTATCCCGAGACGCGGCGTCAGGTCTCCTACCTCCAGATCGCGGCCACGTCGCGCGGCGACGTGCAGGAATACCGCGAGATGCGCGAGGAGCTCGACGGGCTTTCAGGCCACATCAACGGAGCTTATGGCGAGTTCGACTGGACGCCGCTGCGCTATCTGAACAGGCCCGTGGCGCGCCGCTCGCTGTCGGGCCTCTACCGCGCGAGCAAGATCGGTCTCGTTACGCCGCTGCGCGACGGCATGAACCTCGTTGCGAAGGAATATGTTGCCGCCCAGGATCCGGAAGATCCGGGTGTCCTCGTCCTCTCGCGTTTCGCCGGCGCCTCCTATCAGATGCAGGAGGCGATCATCGTGAACCCCTACGACATCAAGGGGGTGGCGGATGCATTGCAGATTGCGCGATATATGAGCCTGCAGGAGCGGCGCGAGCGCTTCGAGGCTTTGATGACACGCCTCAAAAAGGAAGATGTCGCGCAGTGGCGCGATGAATTTCTGGAAGCGCTTTCGAGCGTATCGCGTGAGCGTGCAGCAGGATCCAGGGCAGGGGGAAACTAGCGAAAATGGGCGGGGCGGACGAAGGCTCTCTTCTCGTCGCAGATATCGGTGGCACAAACGCGCGCTTTGCTCTGGCGAAGGAGAGTGGCGGGCGCATCGGTGTGGCGCCGCCAACGATCTATCGGACGGCGGACTTTCCGACCCTTGAAGCAGCGCTCGGATGTTTCCTCGACGAGGCGGGCCATCCGCGTATTGCGGGCGTCGCGGCTTGTGCGGCAGGCCCCATCGAAGGCAAGGGTGCCAGCGCGCATATTGCCATGACGAATTGTCCCTGGGACGTGACGGTCGGTACGCTGCGCGAGGTGACGGGCGCCGCGCGGCCGCAGCTGATGAACGACTTCGCCGCGCTGGCGCTTTCCATTCCGGGGCTCGACGCGTCGGAACTTTCGCCTGTCGGCCCCGAGCGCATGCCTGTCGCCGGCGAGCCGGTCGGTCTGATCGGCGCGGGAACGGGGCTTGGCGTCGCCTCGCTCGTCTTCGGTGCAGGCCATGAGATTGCCGTGCCGGGCGAAGGCGGTCATGTCGATCTCGCGGCGGGCAACGATCGCGAGGCGGCGGTGATCGCGCATCTGCGGGCGCGATTCGGTCATGTCTCGGCGGAGCGTGTGCTTTCCGGCCCCGGCCTCGTCACGCTTTATGGGGCCCTGG
>JAGUWA010000207.1 GCA_020062605.1 Parvibaculum sp.
GCGACGGCGTGAACGACGCCCCCGCGCTCGCCGCCGCCGATGTCGGCATCGCCATGGGCTCGGGCACCGATGTCGCGATGGAATCGGCCGGCGTCACGCTGGTGAAGGGAGACCTCATCGGCATCCTGCGCGCCCGCGAACTCAGCCAGGCCGCCATGCGCAACATCCGCCAGAACCTCTTCTTCGCCTTCGCCTACAACGCGGCCGGCGTCCCCATCGCCGCCGGCCTCCTCTATCCCGCCTTCGGCCTGCTCCTGAGCCCCATCTTCGCCGCAGCGGCCATGTCGCTCTCGTCCGTCTCGGTCATCGGGAATGCGCTGCGGCTGAGGAGGGTGAGGCTGGGGTGAGGAAGTCGTGCCGCTGCATTCTCACAAAACTCACTTCCGCTTTCTGCTCATGTCCTTGTGCACCTTGTCATGATGGACATTGCACAGAGTGATGAGATTGTCGGCTGTGTTCGCACCTTTGTCTGCGTGGGCCTGAACATGATGGAGTTCGAGAAACTGCCTAGGGTCGCCGGGTGTAACATCTTTTCTACTCCACCCACACTCTACGCACTTGAAACCGTCGCGGGTCAGCACTTCAACGCGTACGTCATCTGGAATTTTCCGGTCGTGAGGCTCACTCTGTCGGTCGGCCTCAAGAAAATAAACACCGACAGGCAGGTCGGGTCTGCCGCTATTCTTGGTGACCACCGGCCACCCTTCTTCTGTCCGCAGTTCACGAGCACGACGTGCCCACTCGCTGGCGTCTCCTGCGAGGTACCGCAATTCTTCGCCCGGAATTTGCTTCCCCACGTTCTCTCGAAGGTAGGCGAGAATCTTCTGCTTTACAGAACCCTTATGCTTGCGAAGGCTGTTGATCAGGTTCCAGTGATAGGCTGCATCGCGGTCTTGCTCTGAGCGAAGGAGGACATACTGGTCGGGCTTGATCTCAAGGGGGTCGGCGCCGATTTCTTCTTTGATTTGTTTGGGAAGAGGGCCGTCCGGAGCATCTTCGGCCATCTGGCGAAATGTCACGCCGGTGTATATCCACCACCCAAATTGGACGCGGAGCTCACGCGTGCGCCGAGCCCATTCGCCGATGCCGGAAACCACCATCAACTCGTCACCGTCGATCACCCGAGTCGGGTATCGAAGGAGATACGCGATGATCCTGTCTCTTGCGTTTGATGCCTCACGTTCCGGGATCAAAGAGCTGCCAAGATCACGCAGCTTATGGAAGGCAGGAATGAGCGCCTTCACTTTGGTGCGCAATTCCGGCTTGTGAAGTTCCTTTGCGAAGTCCTTAAGAAGTGCGACTAGCTCCGACCGAAGTTTCTCTGGTGTCGGATCAGGCTGCGACCGTCTTGCCAATGCGAACCCCCGCCTCTTTTCGCCGTGTGCTGTTCTTCTTGCTTGAGGCTTCTTTCTTCCGATTGGACAGGGCGGCGTGCACAATCTTAGAGAGAGCGCCTGCAAACGGCGGCGGAACCGCATTGCCTATCTGCCGCGCAATCTCAACCTTGCTTCCCTTGAACGCAAAGTCGTCTGGGAATCCCATGAGACGAGCCGCTTCGCGATGCGTAATCGGCCTGTGTTGATCCGGATGCAAATAGCGCCCTTTTTCAGGTTTGAAGAATTCAGTTCGAATAGTGACGGAAGGTTCATCCCACCATAAACGACCGAACAAATCCGTTCCTCCAGACTTTTTTCTTATCCAGCAGGCGGGGGTAATTTCAGGGGCGTTGCGCTGCAGGTCGAAGCGGTTACCCCCCGGAGGCACCGCTTTGTAGCGGGCAATGCTTTTCGGTGTCGGATTCCGCCCGAAATGAAGATCGTGCGGTGCGATGCCGCCAATTTCTGTTCCTGTGGGGCGACCGAGATCGTAAATGGCTTCGCGGACTGTTTTCCATTTCGGCAAGTTGGATATCGTTTTCCTCGAGGCGTGCGACGGACGAGGCGGAAACTCGATAGCAACGATTTCATCCACCTTAAAGCCGACTGCAATTGTTCTTTTTCGCGTCTGTGGCACGCCGTAGTCAGCCGTGTTCAAAACACCGGTCGCGACTATAAATCCCATTCCTTCAGCGTATTTGATGATGTCTTTAAGTTCATCTGAACGGTAGAGTTCAGAAACATTCTCCATTACGAACAGCGGTGCTCCTGAGCGCCGGACAACTTCCATGTAAGGAATCCAAAGCGCTCGCCGCTCGTCCCCGGTTCGTTTCTTGTTCAGCAAGCTGAAGCCCTGACATGGCGGCCCGCCGATAACTACGTCTGCCTCGGGAATTTCAGGCTCACTCGCCAACCATTCTTCAATGTTTGAGCATACCGCTTCGCCTGAGAAGTTGGCCGAATGAGTTTCGACAGAGGCTTTATCGTTGTCGACTGCCAGAACGACCTTGAAGCCTCCGCCGAATCGTTCGTCGACAAAGCCAAGGCTCATTCCGCCAGCACCGGAAAAAAGATCGATGAGTCTGAACGTCATGTGCTGCGACGGCTCCTAGTGGGGGCCTCAAGGAACCCAAAAATTCGGAGTAGCAAGGCATCCATCTCCCGCAATTCACATTCCCACACGGTTAGGATGTCCCACCCGAGCTTAGTTAGCTCTTGGGCAGCTATCCGGTCGCGCTTCTTGTTGGACGCGACCTTCGTTTCCCAGAATTCACGATTCGTTTCAGGTAGTCTACCGCGTTTACACGTGTGGCCATGCCAAAAGCACCCATGAACAAAGACCACTTTTCGTCGCCCCGGAAATACAATGTCAGGCGTCCCCGGTAGGTCTTTGCGGTGTAGTCGAAAGCGGTAGCCGTTTCTGTGAAGCATAGACCTCACAATCAGTTCGGGCCGGGTGTTTTTACCCTTTATCCGAGCCATATTGCGGCTTCTCTGTTCCTTGGAAATTTTGTCCATAGCGGCTAGTTAGAGCTTTCGTTCGATAATCGCGACATACATTGCGAACGTGGCCTTCGGATTTATATCTCTAGAGTCCTTGCCTCCCATAATGCCCTTCATTACGCTGGCGGTATGAGCGAGCTTGAGACACAGGAAAAAGCCGCCGGCAAGCGCGGCGACACGCGTCTCCGCCTGATGCAGGCGGCCGAGCGTCTCTTCGGCGAGCGCGGGCTTCATGCGGTCACGCTGAAGGAGATCAATGCCGCCGCCGGCCAGCGCAACGAGTCCGCGCTGCATTATCACTTCGGCTCCAAGACCGGCCTTGTCGATGCGATCCTGAACGCCCGCGTCGGCGCCGTGGACCGCGTGCGCGTTGCCCGCGTCGAGGCGCTGATCGCGAGCGGCAACGCGCAGGATCTCAAGGCGGTTATCCGCGTGACCTTCGGGCCCTTGACCGAACTCCTCGACACGGAGGAGGGCGTGCGCTTCGTCCGCTTCGCCGCCCAGGTGCTGAACGATCCCGATTTCGACCTGCCGACCGTCGCGCTCAAAAGCGGTTTCGAGGGCATCTCCCGCGCCAACGCGCTCATCGTCGCCGCCCTCGGCGATCTCGTGCCGGAAGTGGCCGTGCAGCGCCAGCGCCTGATGATCGAGATGGTGCTGACCTCGCTCGCGCTCTGGACGCGCCGTCCCGACGCGATGACGAACGAACCGGCGCGGCGCTTCTTCGTCGAAAGCCTGTTCGACGCGGTCGCCGGCGCGCTTCAGGCGCCGGTCTCCCCCGAAACCCTCGCCGCGCTCCGGGCGGCCTCAAAGGGCTGAGTTCCTCTGCGGTCTTCCGATGAACTCGATCCAAATAGAGGTGTCATCCCGGCGGAAGCCGGGACCCACTCGCAGCGCGTCTTGCCGCAGCAGGCGCGTTGGACCGGGCGCGTCGTCGCCTGCTGAGCAGGAATCTCTTTTGCTGAGGGAGCCAATGGGTCCCGGCTTCCGCCGGGATGACATCATTGGTTTTGATAGACAGCGCCCCCTTACTTCTCTCACTTCCCCTTCAGCACCGGCGCCCATGCCTCATAGACTGGCATGTCGCCCGGATCGTCGTACCAGTCGGCCTTCTCGCCCCAGAAGGCATGCGCCTGCGGTTTCGCGCCCACCTCCGTGTCGAGAATGCCGAGCCGGATGCGGATGACGCCGGGCGTGTCGTCCATCTCCTTGTAGATCGGCGAGCCGCAAGTCGGGCAGAAGCAGCGATACTTGCCGGGGCTCGATTCGAAACGCCTGATCGTCTCCTCGCCGGAGAGAAAGCGCAGATTTTCTCTTTGAACGGAGGAATTGGCGGTAAAGGCCGTACCGCTCGCCTTCCGGCAGGTCGTGCAATGGCAGAAGCCGAAAGGCCCGAGCTTCCCCTCGATCTCGAAGCGGATGGTCCCGCACAGGCAGGAACCGCGATGCGTCGCCTCGCTCATTTTTCGCTCCGCTCTGAAAAGTTGGTCTTTGCCAAAAATAGAGGTGTCATCCCGGCGGAAGCCGGGACCCACTCGCAGCGCGTCTTGCCGCAGCAGGCGAATTGAACTGAGCGCGTCGTCACCTGCTGAGCAGGAATCTCTTTTGCTGAGAGAACCAATGGGTCCCGGCTTTCGCCGGGATGACATTCATGAATGTGGAGGTGCTTGTCGCAAGCCGCTCTACCCCTCCAGAAATTCCTCCGTGAGACGCAGGAACTCGTCCAGTCTGTCATGCTGCACCCAGTGCCCCGCGCCCTTCACGGCGACGACCGTCGCATTTCGGAAATGCTTCGCCCGCCCGTCCGCCAGCGGGTCGCTCGCCCAGCTTTCCGTGCCGCGAATGAGCAGCGTCGGGCAGGTGATGCGGTTCCACAGTTCCGCCGTCACCTTCTCGTCGAAGCCGGCGGGCGAAAAGGCGCGCACGTAATTGTCGAACTTCCAGCTATAGGTGCCGTCCTCGTTCTGGCTCACGCCATGCACGGTGAGGTGCCGCGCGCGCTCCGGCGAGAGGTGCGGATTTTCCTCCTGCATGCGCTTCCAGGCATCCTCGATGCTGTCGTAGCGGCGCGGCTGGCGCGAGGAGAGGCGGCGCACCTCGTCGATCCAGTTGCGGATGCGCTGGTCGTCGCTCACCGCCTTGCGGTCGGCGAGCATCTTGGGCGAGGGCCCGAGGCCCTCGATGACGATGAGCTTCTTCACGTTTTCGGGATAGAGCCCCGCATAGCGCAGCGCGATCGCGCCGCCCATCGAATGCGCCACGATGGTCAGCGGCGCCAGCCCTTTCTGGTGGATGAGCTGGGCGATGTCATAGACATAATCGTTCATCTCGTAGGAGCTGCCGATCATCCACTGGCTGTCGCCATGGCCGCGCAGGTCCGGCGCGATGATGTGATAGCGGTCGCGAAGCGCCTCCGCCGTCCAGTCCCAGTTGCGGCAATGGTCGCGCCCGCCATGGATCATCAGCATCGGCGGCGCGCTCTCGTTGCCCCAGTCCACATAATGGAGGCGGAGCCTCTGCGAGAAATAGATATGCGAGGCCGGGCCGATCTGGGAGCTGGCGCTGTCTGTCATTATATAAAGTGTCCTTCCTGGTATCGTCGCGTGGCGCGAGATTACCGTGAACCGCCCCGCCCGCCAAACGGCCCAAAGTTCCGGCATCTCAACGCACCCTCCCCACCTCGTCATTGCGAGAAGCGCCAGAGGCGCGACGAAGCAATCCAGGGGCCGCTGGCGCGAGCGCCTGCCGCTCTGGATCGCGGCGTCGGCTTTCAGCCTCCTCGCGATGACGCATTCCGGTGTGCCTTGTCCTCCATCTCATCCGTACACGAACGAAAACGCCCTCCAACCTGGAGGGCGCTCGAAGGCCGGGGAAGGCCCGGAGAGATCGGAGAGGGCGACGCGGATCGGGCAACAGGAACGTACATCCGGCTCCTGCACCCTCCGGGTCCGCTGGTTACGAACCCGCGCGTCTGCCGATCATATGACCCTCGTGCCGCCTCCCTGCAAGGTCTTATCCCCGCTGTCGCGAAATCTTCATGCGGACTTGTCCCCGCCGCCGGGGATATCCGGCGGCCTTTTGACGGTTTGGTGACGTTTCGATGACAGTCGCCCCCTTTTGTCCATGCCGCCGGGGACAAAAGAGAGAAAATAATCCGTAGACGGATGAGGCGGAATCAGGCCTTTGCCTTGCCCGTTTCCGCCGCGCCGGAGAGCGGCCCGATCTCGCGCCGGAACATGATCTTGCCGTAGGAAGAAGGCAGGATCCGCTGCAGCAGGTCGATGATCTTCGCGTCGGTTCCGATCAGGATGCGGCCCTTGTCCTTGACGATTCCGTTCACGATCGTCTCGCCCGCCTTCTCGGGTGTCGTTCGCGCAAGCTTGTCGAAGCCCGATGCCGCCTCTTCGCGTGCCGTCGCCTGCGTGCTCTGCAGGAAGCGCGCATTGCGCACGATGTTCGTCTTGATGCCGCCCGGGTGCACGCAGGAAACTTTGATCCGTGTACCCTTCATTTCGTGGCGCAGCGCCTCCGTGAAGCCGCGGATGGCGAATTTGGCGGAGTTGTAGGCCGCCTGGCTCGGCACCGAGATGATGCCGAAAATGCTGGACACATTGACGATATGGCCTTCGCCCTTCTTCTGGATTTGCGGCAGGAAGGCCTTGGTGCCGTAGACCATGCCCCAGAAGTCGATGTTCATGACCCATTCGAAATCTTCGTAGGAAAGCTCGTCGACGCGCGCGATCTGTGCCACGCCCGCATTGTTGATCACGATGTCCGCGCCGCCATGCGTGCTTTCGATTTCCTGTGCGAAGGCATAGACGGCGTCGCGGTCCGCGACGTCCACGAGGTAGGTGGAAACCTTGCCGCCCATTGCTTCGATGCGCTTCGCCGTTTCGGCAAGCCCCGTCCGGTCGAGATCGGTGATCGCAAGCCGTGCGCCGCGCCTCGCAAGCTCGATTGCCGTGCCTCTCCCGATGCCGCTCGCCGCGCCCGTCACCACCGCCAGTTTACCGCTGATCGCCGTCATTGCCGTCCTGTCTCCATGGGCCGTTTGATTTCGCGCCAGCCTAGGCATATTCGCGCGATTGTCACGTCGCGTAACGCTTTCTTTTGTCGTCGCGAAATCCGTGCTCAAGTGCTAACACGATGGCATGAATTGGGATTTCGGAGTCTGACGGTAAGGAACATGGCGGCGGCGGAAGGCGGTTCGAGGCTTGTGCGGGGCAGGGCGAGACTGAGGGATTTTGCGTCCCGGTGGACGGGCACGCGCACATTCGTTGTTTCTGCGGCGGCCATCTTTCTGCTGCTCGCGCTCTCCGGCGCCCTGCACCCCGTTGCCGCCATCATTTCCTTTTTCGTCCTCGCGGGCGTCGCCGCGACGAGGCTGATGGCGATTGGTGAGACATCGCCCATTCGCATCGGCTCGGCGCGGGACGAGGAAGCATCGGTGCTGGGCGGCGGCACCGCCATGGCGCTCCTCGATCGCCTGCCGGATCCGCTCGTCGTCGTGGACGACGCAGGCCATGTTCTCTATGCGAATGGCGCGGCGGAACCGCTCCTGGGAAAGAGCGTCATCGGACGCCACGTCGCAACGGTGTTGCGCAGTGCGCCGCTCATCGAGGCAATCAATGCCGTCACCCGGGACGGCGCCGTGCGCACCATCGAATATACCGTTCCCGTCCCCGTGCAGCGGAACTACAGCGCCTTCGTCGCGCCCGTCGCCGCGCAGGGCGGACCGGCATCGAGGCAGATCCTGGTTCTGCTGCGCGACGTCACCGAGGCGCGCCGCGTCGAAGCCATGCGCGCGGACTTCGTCGCCTTCGCAAGCCACGAGTTGAAAACGCCGCTCGCCTCGCTATCCGGTTTCATCGACACGCTGCGCGGTCACGCGAAAGACGATCCCGAAGCGCGCGACAAGTTTCTCGGCATCATGGCGGATCAGGCCACGCGCATGCGCCGGCTGATCGAGGACCTGCTCTCGCTGTCGCGCATCGAACTGCGCGAGCATGTGCGGCCCTCCGACGCCGTCGATCTTCTCGGCGTCGTGAGCGACATCGCGGACGGCCTCACGCCGCTCGCCGAACAATACGGCGTCGAGATCGGCATCACCGCGCCTGCTTCGCTGCCGAAGGTGATGGGGGATCGCGACGAACTCGCGCAGGTCGTCCAGAACCTCGCTGACAATGCGCTGCGCTATGGCCGTTCGGGAAAACGCATCGACATTTCTCTCTCGCCCGACGCAAAGGGCGGCAAGCCCGTCGTCCGCCTCACCGTCCGCGACTACGGCCCCGGCATCGCGAAGGAGCACATCCCGCGGCTGACGGAGCGCTTCTACCGTGTCGACCCGGCTGCGAGTCGCGCCCGCGGCGGCACCGGCCTCGGACTTGCCATCGTGAAGCACATCGTGAACCGCCATCAGGGCACGCTCTCGATCGAAAGCGAACTGGGGCAGGGCTCGGCTTTTTCGGTCCTGCTGCCGGTCGCGCCTCAATAGTAAAATACGTATTTTTCTGACATTCGCAAAACTGTCACGCAACCGTCGTAAACCTTTTGCGACGCCCCGCTAGCGTGCGCCCGCCTGAAGGTTAGCAGCCACTCGAATTCACCTGGCGAATTCACTCAAAGGCTCGGGCGCGCTGGGGGGCTGACGTGGTTTGCCCGGTGCCCGGCATTCACATGACTGGAGAATGAACGTGAAACTCAAATCCCTGACGATGGCCGCGACGGTTGCCGTCGCTGCTCTTTCGGTGGCTGGCGTCGCTCACGCCCGCGACCAGATTTCGATTGTCGGCTCCTCGACGGTGTTCCCCTACACGCAGGCCGTGTCGGAGCAGTTCGCGAATGAGACGGGCAGCCCGGCTCCCGTCGTCGAATCGACCGGTACCGGCGGCGGCATGAAGATTTTCTGCGGCGGCGTCGGCGCAGAGCATCCCGATCTCACGGGCGCATCGCGTGCCATGAAGAAATCCGAATACGAAGCCTGCCAGGCGGCCGGCGTGAAGAGCATCACCGAAGTTCTCATCGGTTATGACGGTCTCTCCATCGCGGTTTCCCGCAAGGGCAAGCCTCTCGACCTGACGAAGGCGCAGCTCTTCCAGGCGCTTGCCGCGAAGGTCGAAGTCGACGGCAAGATCGTCGACAATCCCTACAAGAAGTGGAGCGAGATCGACAAGTCGCTTCCGGACACCGAGATCGAGGTCTTCGGCCCGCCGCCCACGTCCGGCACGCGCGACGCCTTCGTCGAACTCGTGATGGAAGAGGGTTGCGAAGAGTTCCCGGCCATCGAAGCGCTCGAAAAGGGCGCCAAGAAAGAAGTCTGCCAGCGCATGCGCACCGACGGCCCGTTCGTCGAAGCCGGCGAAAACGACAACCTCATCGTTCAGCGCCTCGAGTCCGACCCGAGCGCCTACGGCATCTTCGGCTATTCCTTCCTCTACGAAAACCAGGACAAGCTCCAGGGCGTCAAGGTCGAAGGCGTTGCGCCGAGCACCGAGACGATCGCCGACGGTTCCTACAAGGTCTCCCGCCCGCTCTTCTTCTACGTGAAGAATGCGCATCGCGGCGTGATCCCCGGCCTCAACGAATTCGTTGCCGAGTATGTCAGCGAAGACGCGATGGGCGACGGCGGCTATCTCTCCGAGCGCGGTCTGATCCCGCTCTCCGCCGAGAAGCGTGAAGAAGTCCGCAAGGCTGCCATCGACGGGGCCGACATGGCCGCGCCGAAGTAATGAAACGACGCCACCCGGCGCCCTCGGGCGCCGGGTGGTCCTTCGCTATCCGGTGCCATTGGTTCACCTGCAGGGCCGAAATTCATGTCCGTCACGCTGCTTTTCGCGATCGTTCTGGCCCTCGCCTTTGTCGGATACCTGCTCGGCCGTGCCAATGCCTCCGGCCTGAAGGCCGCGGGTAACAGTCTTCATTCGATCCCGCCCTATCACGGCTATTTCGTTGCGCTCTGGTGCGGACTGCCTGCTTTTCTTCTCGTCTTCATCTGGCAGGCGGCGCAAAGCACGGTTGTCGACCAGTTGCTGCTGGCGAGCCTGCCGCCGCACCTGACGGAAGGTATGACGCCGGCCCGGGTGTCGCTGATGCTCGGCGAAATCAAGAATGTTGCCGCGGGACGCATGTTCGGCACGCCTGACCAGGCCATAATCGATGCCGCCGCGCGCTACCAGTCGCTGCAGAATACGGCATCGCTCGCCATGGTGGTATGCACCCTCGCGGCGGCCGTCGCCGGCATCGCCTTCGCGCGTTCGCGCCTGTCCCCCGAATTCAGGGCCCGCAACCGCGTCGACGGCATTCTGCGCTGGCTGCTGATTGTCTGCTCGATCCTCGCCATTCTCACGACGCTCGGCATCATCCTCTCCCTCGTCATCGAGAGCTGGGCCTTTTTCTCCCGCGTGCCGGTTGCCGAATTTTTGTTCGGACTGAACTGGAGCCCGCAGACACCGATCCGCGCCGACCAGGTTGCCTCAACCGGTGCGTTCGGTGCGGTTCCTGTCTTCTGGGGAACGATCTTCATCAGCGTCATCGCCATGTTGGTGGCTCTGCCGGTCGGTCTCTTCTCGGCGATCTATCTCGTCGAGTACGCTGACAAGCGCGTCCGTTCCGTCGTGAAGCCCCTGCTCGAAATTCTCGCGGGCATCCCGACGATCGTCTACGGCTTCTTCGCCGTGCTGACGGTGGCGCCGTTTATTCGCGAATTCGGTATGTCGCTGGGCCTCAGCGTCGCTTCCAACAGTGCGCTCGCCGCCGGCGGTGTCATGGGCATCATGATCATCCCGTTCATCTCGTCCTTCTCGGACGATGCGATTACCGCCGTTCCCCAGTCCATGCGCGACGGCGCCTATGCGCTCGGCGCGACCAAGGCGGAAACGATCCGTCAGGTGCTCTTGCCCGCCGCGCTTCCGGGCATTGTCGGCGGCGTCCTTCTGGCCGTGAGCCGCGCCATCGGCGAAACCATGATCGTGGTCATGGCGGCGGGCCTCACGGCGACGTTGACGGTCAACCCGCTCGAAGGCGTGACGACCGTCACCGTGCAGATCGTGACGCTGCTCATTGGCGACACGGAATTCGACAGCCCCAAGACGCTCGCTGCCTTCGGCCTCGGTCTTGTCCTTTTCATCTCGACACTGGCGCTGAACATTCTCGCGCTCCAGGTCGTCAAGCGCTATCGGGAACGCTATGAGTGATACCGCCGCACAGGGAACGGGCCGGCGCGCCTGGTATGAGCCGGACGCGAAGCTGAAGCGTCGTCACGCCGCCGACAGACGCCTGCGAGCCTATGGCGTTGCTGCGATCCTTTTCGCGCTCGCGATGCTGATGACGCTCGTGGGAACGATCCTCGTCACCGCGGCGCCTGCGGTCACCCAGACCATGGTGACGCTTGAGGTCGAGGTGCCGGAGGGAGCCGTGAACCCCTCGGACCCGCGCGGCGGCAGCTATCAGAAGATACTGAACGAGTCGGTCGCGCGCCTCTTTCCGGAGGTTGACACGCCGCGTGAACTCAGGGAACTGCGCCAGCTTTTCAGTAATGGTGGTCAGTATGCTCTTCGGGACAAGGTGGTCGCCGACACGTCGCTGATCGGCCGCACGTTCGACATCACGTTTCCGCTATCGGACATCGGCGACCAGCTCCACAAGGGCGTGATCGGCCGTGATCTCCCGAGCGACCAGCGCCGCGTCAGCGACGAACAGATCGGCTGGTACGACCGTCTGGTCGAACAGGGCCGCATTTCCGCGCCGCTGAACTGGGGGTTGATCTTCAATGCGGACAGCCGTTTTCCGGAACTTGCCGGGCTGTGGGGTGCTCTTGTCGGCTCCTTCTATGCGCTGCTGATCTGTTTCCTCGTCAGCTTCCCCGTCGGCATCGCGGCCGCCGTCTATCTCGAGGAATTCGCGCCGAAAAACCGCTTCACCGATCTCATCGAGGTCAACATCAACAATCTCGCCGCCGTGCCGTCTATCGTTTTCGGCCTGCTCGGTCTCGCCGTCTTCCTCAACTTCTTCGGCATGCCGCGCTCGGCACCCATCGTCGGCGGCCTCGTGCTCTCTCTCATGACGCTGCCGACGATCATCATTGCGACGCGCGCGGCGCTGAAGGCCGTGCCGCCCTCGATCCGCGAAGCCGCCATCGGCGTCGGCGCCTCCAGGATGCAGACGGTCGGACATCATGTTCTGCCGCTCGCCATGCCCGGCATCCTGACGGGCACGATCATCGGCCTCGCCCAGGCTCTCGGCGAAACGGCGCCGCTCCTCCTGATCGGCATGAACGCATTTATCACCGCCGCTCCAGATAGCATGTTCAATCCTTCGACCGCCCTTCCGACCCAGATTTACATCTGGGCGGACAGTCCGGAACGCGGATTCACGTCTCGTACCTCGGCGGCGATCATCGTTCTGCTCGGGTTCCTTGTTTGCATGAACGCAATTGCGATTTACATGCGTAAACGGTTTGAAAGAAGGTGGTCATGACAACGCTGGATACCACTGAAGCGTCAGGGATGATTATGAACAAGACGGCCGAAGAGGCAGGTGCGCTGGCGAAAGCGGTGTCGACCGCGAAGGCCGGGCACGAGACGAAGATCGCGGCCAGCAAGGTCTCGGTTTTCTATGGCGACAAGCAGGCGCTGTTCGACGTTTCGATCGACATTCCCGCGCGGCAGGTGATGGCCTTCATCGGCCCGTCCGGCTGCGGGAAATCGACCTTCCTGCGCTGCATCAATCGTATGAACGATACGATCGACAATTGCAGTGTGAAGGGAACGATCGAAATCGACGGCGCGAATATCTACGACCCGAAGATCGACCCGGTTCTCCTTCGCGCCCGCGTCGGCATGGTCTTCCAGAAGCCGAATCCGTTTCCGAAGTCGATCTACGACAATATTGCCTATGGCCCCCGTATTCACGGCGTGGCGAAGGCGGGTTCCGCGATGGACGAGATCGTGGAGCGGAGCCTTCAGCGCGCGGCCCTCTGGAACGAGGTGAAGGACCGTCTCGACCAGCCGGGCACCGGCCTTTCGGGCGGCCAGCAACAGCGTCTGTGCATCGCTCGCGCGATTGCCGTCAATCCGGACATCATCCTGATGGACGAACCCTGCTCGGCGCTCGACCCTATCGCGACCGCCAAGGTCGAGGAACTGATCGACGAATTGAGAGCGCAGTACACGATCGTGATCGTGACGCATTCCATGCAGCAGGCGGCGCGCGTCTCGCAAAAGGCGGCCTTCTTTCATCTCGGCAATCTCATCGAGGTGGACGAAACCGACAAGATGTTCACCAACCCGAGCGATCAGCGCACGCAGGACTACATCACGGGCCGCTTCGGTTGAGGCGCGCAGGCAGGCAAGTGTCCCGAGGCCAACAGGAGAATTGGGCGTGACCCAGCATACGGTAAAATCCTTTCAGGAAGAGCTCGACACGCTTGCCGCGAACATTGCGCAGATGGGCGGCCTTACCGAAGCCCAGCTTTCCGCGGCCATCGAAGCGGTCGTTCGCCGCGACACCCAGCTCGCCGAGCGCACGATTCGCGAGGACCAGCGCATCGACGCGCTTGAAGCCGAGATTGAAGCGCATGCGATCCGCATGATCGCGCTGCGCCAGCCCATGGCGACCGACCTTCGCGAGGCGATTGCGGCGATCAAGATTTCGATCGATCTCGAGCGCATCGGCGATCTCGCGAAGAACATCGCCAAACGCGCCATGGTCCTGCAGAACGATTTCGAAGGGACGAACCGGCTCATCCAGGGCATCTCGCGCATGGGCCGTCTCGCCCAGCGCCAACTCAAGCATGTGCTGGACGCCTATTCGAGCCGCGAAGCGCAGGCGGCAATGGAAGTGTGGCGCGACGACGAGGAAATCGACGCGATGTACAACTCCGTCTTCCGCGAACTCCTGACTTACATGATGGAAGATCCGCGGACGATCGGCGTCTCGACCCATTTGCTCTTCGTGGCAAAGAACATCGAACGCATCGGCGACCACGCAACCAACATCGCCGAAACCATCAGCTATCTCGTGACCGGCGAATGGGTGAGCGATGAACGCCCGAAGGGCGACACGACGAGTACCACGGCCGTGAAGAGCGGCAGTTAGAGGAGGCATCTGAGCCATGGGAATAACGCTTGCCCGTCGCGGTGAACAGGGTCAGGCTTCAATGGAAAGCTTGGAAAAGATTCGCTCCTTGTCCGAAAGAGCCGAACAGGGACAACCCGAGCGCAGCCAGTTCGAACGCAGAATGAAACCGACCGTCATGATCGTCGAGGATGAGGAAGCGCTCTCCACGCTCCTCCAGTACAACCTCGACAAGGAAGGCTACAAGGTTATGGCCGCCGCCGATGGCGAGGAGGCGGACCTGATGATTCGCGAGACGACGCCGGATCTCATCCTCCTCGACTGGATGTTGCCCGGCCTCTCCGGCATCGAGCTTTGCCGCCGCCTGCGCGGCCGGCCCGAGACCCGCAACGTGCCGATCATCATGATCACCGCGCGCGGAGAGGAAACGGACCGCATTCGCGGCCTCGATACGGGCGCCGACGATTACGTGACGAAGCCCTTCTCGATGACGGAGCTGCTCGCCCGCATCCGCGCGGTCATGCGGCGCATCCGTCCGGCGCTCACCGAAGACCTCGTCACCTTCGGCGACATCATCATCGACCGGGCGGCGCATCGTGTGCGCCGCGGCGAACGCGAGGTTCATCTCGGGCCGACCGAATACCGCCTGCTCGACCATCTGATCCAGTATCCGGGCCGCGTCTTCAGCCGGGAGCAGTTGCTGGACGCCGTCTGGGGCTCCGACGTCTATGTCGAGGCGCGCACGGTCGACGTGCATGTCGGCCGCCTTCGCAAGGCTCTGAGCCAGAAGGGCGAAAAGGATCCGATCCGCACCGTCCGCTCCGCGGGCTACTCGCTGGACGAGCAGTTCCACAGCTGACGGCCTTCAAGGTCTCCATACAAGAAAACCGGCACCCACCTTCTGTGGATGCCGGTTCCTCCCCTCAGGTACCCCCGGCTGCCCCGCCGGAAGCCGGTTTTGTGCGCCGTCAGCTGACCAGCCGGTCCTTGCGCATCCGGTCGCGTTCGCGGTTCCGCCGCGCCTGCATGGGCTGGTAGGCCAGACGCGCGTGCTCGGTGCAATAGGGCGAGCCATGATCGGCGCCGCGGCCGCAGAAATGGAAGCCCGGCCGGCCTGGATCGCCGATCGGCCATTTGCAGGTGTGCTCGGTCAAGGTGAGCACCGTCGCCCGCTGCACGGGTTCGAGCCCGCGCTCCTCGATATGCGCCGCCTCGGCCTTCTGGGCGCTCTGGCTGCGCTGCTGTTCTTCCTCGCGCGCTTCCGCCGTCAGCGGATCGGGCCGCCCGCGAACGAGC
>JAGUWA010000296.1 GCA_020062605.1 Parvibaculum sp.
CCGCGCGCTCGGCGACTTCCACGAGACGCATGGAGTTCGAGGAATTGGGCGCACCGATCACGAGCATGGCATCGACCTGCGGAGCGATGCTCTTCACCGCTTCCTGCCGGTTCGTCGTCGCGTAGCAGATGTCTTCCTTGTGCGGACCGGCGATGGCGGGGAAACGGCGCCGGAGGACCGCGACGATCTCCGCCGTGTCGTCGACCGAAAGCGTCGTCTGAGTCACGAAGGCGAGCTTGCCCGGATCGGCCGGTGCGAAAGCCTCCGCATCGGCGACGGTCTCGATGAGGCGGACGGCACCTTCCGGCAGTTGTCCCATCGTGCCGATAACTTCCGGATGGCCCGCATGCCCTATGAGCAGGATTTCAAGGCCGCGATTGTGGAGCCGTTCGGCTTCCACATGAACCTTGGAGACGAGAGGGCAAGTCGCATCCAGATAGAAGAGCTGGCGGGACTGTGCTTGCGCCGGCACGGATTTCGGCACGCCATGCGCGGAGAAAATGACTTTCGCGCCCGCGGGCACCTCGTCGAGTTCTTCGACGAAGATCGCGCCCTTGCGTTCGAGTTCCTCCACGACATAGCGGTTGTGGACGATCTCGTGGCGGACATAGACGGGCGGGCCGTATTTCTCGATGGCGAGTTCGACGATCTGGATGGCGCGGTCGACGCCTGCACAGAAGCCGCGCGGGCTCGCAAGGAGCAGCGTCAGAGAGGGCTTTGCCGGTGTCTCGCTCATGTCGATTCTCGGGGTGCCGTTCTCGGGGATTGCGCCTCGTGCGGCCCGCCGGAAGCCGGCTTCACTGGCCTCGCGGGCGCATTCGTCCGCCTTGTGACTCCGGGACCACTCCGATAGAGTTTGCGCGCTGCCGGGGGCGGTCCCGAGTCTCGACTAACCTCATGAAATGCAAGGCTTTCGAGACCGTTCATGGCGGTAATAGAGGGGGCTGCCGAGTGAAAGTCAAGAAAGCCCGCCTGCCTGCCGTCCCGCCGCGTCAACAGACCGCCAACAAATCGAGTGACACAAAGATGCCGTTTTCGTCCGCACCGAGCTGCCTGCCGACTTTCGGTTCCCGCACTGGCCGGGCTGCGCCCGTGCTTGCCGTTTTCGCCGCTCTCGTTCTGGGCGGCTGTAGCTGGTTGGGCGTCGGCGGCGAGGGCACCAAGACCGGCGGCACCACGCTTTATCCCTGTCCCGCCGTCGGGGTTCTCAACGAGACGGACCATGTGACCCTGCTTTCGGGCTCCGGCGCGGACCTGACCGATGTGGTTGCCAGGGCGGAGATCGGCAAGGTCGTATCGAAATGCGAATACGATATCGACGAGTCGACCATCACCGTCGACCTTGCCTTCGACGGCATTGCCGAAATCGGACCCGCCGCGCAGTCCCGCGAACTGACCCTCAATACCTTCGTCGCCGTGACACGCCGCTACAGCGCCTTCGACAAGAAGCAGGTCTATGAAGTGCCGGTGGTCTTCGAACCGGGGCAGCGGCAGGTGCGATTCGTGAAGACGGTGGACGGCACGGTGCTGCCTTATGGCGGCCGGGCCGATGGCAGCATCTACCAGATTCTGGTGGGCTTCCAGCTGACCCCGGAACAACTCGAATATAACCGCCGCGTTTCCTATAACCCGATCCGTTAAGCCCCGGAAAATGGCGCCTTTTGGCGCCTTCCGAGGTGCCGCCCCGCGATGTCATTTGACTCTGGCGGGCCGGTCCATATGATCCGGAAACATACAGACGAACCCTGCGGGAGAGATCGGGACTGCATTATGTGCAGCATCCCGGCGCCGAAGGAGCAACCGCCCCGGAAACTCTCAGGCACAAAGGACCGCAGGGGGATGAATCTCTGGAAAGCAGGCCAGACGCGATAATCTGGTCTCACCGAAGGGCGTAAGCGGCGAGCCTCGTTCTGGTTCGACGCGAAATCTCTCAGGTTCAGCGACAGAGTGGGGCGCCGCAGGCGGAGCAATCTGCCAGGTGGCGGTCCATCTCGATTCGCATTTGTTTTCCCGCAAGGGAAAGAACCTGGAAGCCCAATGTCGGAACCCGCAGCCGGTCCACTGAAGACGACGCCCCTTCACGCGCTCCATGTCGAGCTCGGCGCGAAGATGGTGCCTTTCGCGGGCTACGACATGCCGGTGCAATATCCATCGGGCGTACTGGCCGAACATCTGCACACTCGCGAGGCCGCCGGCCTCTTCGACGTCTCGCATATGGGGCAGGCCTGGCTCGAAGGTCCGGACCATGGCGCCGTTGCCGCCGCTCTCGAGGCGCTGGTGCCGGGCGATATCCGCGATCTGGAGCCCGGCGCCATCCGCTACACGCTGCTCCTGAACGAGAAGGGCGGCATCCTCGACGATCTCATGGTCACGCGGACGAAAAAGGATGGCGTGCTCTTCCTCGTCGTCAACGCCGCCTGCAAGGATGCCGACTTCGCCCATATCGAAAAACATCTGCCGGACGGCATTCGCCTTCGCCGCATCGACGATCGCGCGCTGATCGCGCTGCAGGGACCGAAGGCGGCGGATGTCTTTGCGCGCTTTGCGCCGGAGGCGGCGGAACAGGCTTTCATGACCGGCATGGAAATGAACGTCGCCGGCTTTCCCTGCATCGTCAGCCGCTCCGGCTACACGGGCGAGGACGGCTACGAGGTT
The DNA here is from genome assembly GCA_020062605.1 of Parvibaculum sp. Taxonomy (GTDB): domain Bacteria; phylum Pseudomonadota; class Alphaproteobacteria; order Parvibaculales; family Parvibaculaceae; genus Parvibaculum. Next base: position 2,656 of record JAGUWA010000296.1, read on the forward strand.
TCCGCCGCCGAAAAGGATGCGGTGGCGCTCACGAAAAAGCTCCTCGGCGAAGCGGAGGTGAAGCCCATCGGGCTCGGCGCGCGGGATTCGCTGCGCCTCGAAGCCGGGCTCTGTCTCTATGGCCACGACATCGACGAGACGACGACGCCGGTCGAAGGCGCGCTCACCTGGACGATTTCGAAGCGCCGCCGGGAGGAAGGAAACTTCCCCGGCGCGAAGATCATTCTGGAGCAGATCGCGAATGGCGCGCCGCGAAAGCGCGTGGGCCTTTTGCCGGAGGGCAAGGCGCCCGCCCGCGAAGGCACGGAGATCACCGACGCGTCGGGCAGGAAGATCGGCATTGTGACGAGCGGGGGCTATGGACCGAGCGTCGGCGGGCCGATCGCGATGGGATATGTCGAAGCCGGTTTTGCGAAGGTCGATACCGGCGTCGAACTGATGGTGCGGGGAAAGGGACGTCCGGCGAAGGTCGCGGCGATGCCCTTTGTAACGAAACGTTTTCACAAGCCGGGCAAATGAGGCTTTGCGGCGGTTAACAGGAACCAGGGAATTGGCATGAGCGATATTCGCTACACGGATCAGCATGAATGGGTGCGCGTCGATGGGGACATCGCAACCATCGGCATCACCGACTACGCGCAGGAGCAGCTTGGTGACGTTGTTTTCGTCGAGCTGCCGGAAATAGGCAAGGAACTGGCCGCCGGCGACGAGGCGGCGGTGGTCGAAAGCGTCAAGGCCGCGAGCGAAGTCTATTCGCCCGTGAGCGGCGAAGTCGTCGACGTGAATGGTGAGATCGAGACGACCCCGGCCGGCGTCAACGAAGACGCGATGGGAGACGGCTGGTTCGTGAAGCTCCGCCTTTCCGACCCCGCCGAGCTCGACAAGCTCATGGACGAAGCCGCCTACAATGAATTTGTGGAAAGCCTCCAGTAAGGCTCGAGTAACCCAACCGCCATCTTCCGAAAGGACAGAGCGATCATGCGTTATCTGCCCCTGACCGAAACCGACCGGCGCGAAATGCTCGGCGTCATCGGCGCGAAAGGCGTCGACGAGTTGTTCCGCGACGTGCCGGAAAGCGCGCGCCGCGACGGCCTGGTGGATCTGCCGCGCCGGAACGGCGAGCTTGAGGTCGAACGCATTTTCGAACGCATGGCGGCGAAGAATGTGGCCGCGGGCAGCGTCCCCTTCTTCGTGGGGGGCGGCGCTTACCGCCATCACGTGCCGGCGACGGTGGATCATCTGATCCAGCGTTCGGAGTTCCTGACCTCCTATACGCCCTACCAGCCGGAAATCTCGCAAGGCACGCTGCAATACCTCTTCGAGTTCCAGACCCAGGTCGCGATGATCACAGGCATGGATGTGGCGAACGCCTCCATGTATGACGGCTCGACCGGCTGCGGCGAGGCGGTGCTGATGGCGCATCGCGTGACGAAGCGGCGCAAGGCTGTGCTCTCCGGTACGCTTCATCCGCAATATGCGGCGGTGGTGAAAAATCTTTCGGACTTCGCGGACTACAAGCTCGAGATCATGGCTCCCGCGCTGCCGGGGACGAGCGAAGACGTCATCTCGCGCATCACCGACGAGACGAGCTGCGTCGTCGTGCAGACGCCGGGTTTCTTCGGCGAGCTGCACGATCTCAGGCCGATCGCGGAGGCGGCCCATGCGAAAGGCGCGCTGCTGATTGCCGTGGTTCCGGAGATCGTTTCGCTGGGTGTTGTGACGCCGCCCGGCGAGATGGGCGCCGACATTGTAGTGGGCGAGGGGCAATCCATCGGTAACGGCCTCAATTTCGGCGGGCCCTATGTCGGCCTCTTCGCGACGCGTGAGAAATATGTCCGCCAGATGCCGGGCCGCCTCTGCGGCGAGACGGTGGATGCGGACGGCAAGCGCGGCTATGTGCTGACGCTCTCGACGCGCGAGCAGCATATCCGCCGCGAAAAGGCGACGTCGAACATTTGCACCAATTCCGGCCTGTGCTGTCTTGCCTTCACGATCCACATGTCGCTTCTGGGCGAGGACGGCTACAGACAGCTCGCCCGCATCAACCATGCGGCGGCGGTAAAGCTCGCCGAGCGTCTGGCGGCGGTGCCGGGCGTCGAGATCCTGAACAAGGCTTTCTTCAACGAATTCACGATGCGCCTGCCGAGACCGGCGGCGGACGTGGTCGATGCGCTGGCGGAGAAGGGCGTGCTTGGCGGTGTGCCTGCTTCCCGGCTGCTGCCGGGCGCGGCGGAGGTCGAAGACCTCCTCATCGTCGCTTCGACGGAAATCAATACGGATGCGGATCGCGCGGCCTATGCGGCGGCGCTGAAGGAGGTGCTCTAGATGTCCGGCATGAACAAGCAGGGCCGTCCAACGTCAATCGACGGCGCGGGCGCCGCCTGCGCGCGCGAGACCTTCACGGGCAACAAGGCGCTGGAGCATGAAGAGCCGCTTCTCTTCGAACTCGACAATCCGGGTGCCTGCGGCGTCGACTTCGACGATCCGGGCGAGTTCACTTCGCGTCTCGGCAATTTCGAACGGCAGGGCCGGATCGGCCTTGCCCGTGTGTCCGAGCCGGAGGTGATGCGTCACTTCGTGCGGCTTTCCGCCAAGAACTATTCAATCGATGCGGGGCTCTACCCACTCGGCTCCTGCACGATGAAGCACAATCCGCGCCTCAACGAGAAGATGGCGCGTCTCCCGGGTATTTCGGACGTCCATCCGCTGCAGCCTCAGCAGACGGTGCAGGGTTCTCTCGAACTGATGAGCGAGCTCTCGCATTGGCTGAAGGAGCTGACCGGCATGCCGGGCGTCACGCTCTCGCCCAAGGCGGGGGCGCATGGCGAGCTTTGCGGCATGATGGCGATCCGCGCTGCGCTCATCGCACGCGGCGAGGACGAGACCCGCACGCGCGTGCTCGTGCCGGAATCGGCGCATGGGACCAACCCGGCCACCGCCGCGTTGCTCGGCTACAAGGTGGATGCGATTCCGGCGACGAAGGAAGGCCGCGTCGATCTCGAAGCCTTCAAGTCGAAGCTCGGGCCGGATGTCGCGGCGATCATGCTGACGAATCCGAACACCTGCGGTCTTTTCGAGCGCGATATCGTGAAGATCGCCGATGCCGTGCATGAGGCAGGCGCCTATTTCTACTGCGATGGCGCGAACTTCAACGCCATTGTCGGCCGCGTGCGGCCGGGCGACCTCGGTGTCGATGCCATGCACATCAATCTGCACAAGACCTTCTCGACGCCGCATGGCGGCGGCGGTCCGGGCGCGGGCCCGGTGGTCTTTTCGGAGGCGCTCGTCCCCTTCGCGCCCCTGCCTTACGTCGTTCACGGCGATGACGGCTTCCGTCTCGTCGAAACGGAAGCGCAGGCGAAAGCCGACGGCACGACGCCTTTCGGCCGCATGACGGCTTTTCACGGCCAGATGGGCATGTTCGTTCGTGCGCTTTCCTACATGTTGAGCCACGGCTCGGACGGGTTGCGCCAGGTCGCGGAGGACGCGGTGCTGAACGCGAACTACGTGCTCGCCTCGCTGAAAGACGATCTGTCCGCGCCGTTCGAGGGCCCATGCATGCATGAAGCGCTCTTCGACGACCGCTTCCTCAAGGGCACGGGCGTGGAGACGCTCGATTTCGCCAAGGCGATGATCGACGAAGGCTACCACCCGATGACCATGTATTTCCCGCTGGTCGTCCATGGCGCCATGCTGATCGAACCGACGGAGACGGAGTCGAAGCAGGCGGTCGATCTTTTCATTGCGACGCTGAAGGATCTCGCCCGCGCCGCGAAGTCGAACGACAAGGATCGCTTCACCGGCGCACCCTACATGTCGCCGCGCCGCAGGCTCGACGAGACGGGCGCGGCACGCAAGCCCGTGCTGCGCTGGGCACCGCCGGTACCGGCACAGGCCGCGGAGTAGGATGGACGAGGCACGGTTCATCGGGCTCGCGTTGGCGAACGAGGTGAACCGCGAAATCCTGAAGCGGTTGCCGTCGCTCGGACTTGCCGATGTGTGGCTTGTTTCCGGGTCTCTGTTCCAGACCGTCTGGAACGCGCAGACGGGCAGGCCTTCTGCCTACGGTATCAAGGACTACGACATCTTCTATTTCGACGCCGACACGAACTGGGAGGCGGAAGACGCCGCGATCCGCCGCTGCACGGAAGTCTTTGCCGATCTCCGTGCGGAGATAGAGCTGCGCAATCAGGCTCGTGTGCATATCTGGTACGAGGAAAAGTTCGGCACATCCTACCCGCCGCTCCACTCCTCCTGCGAGGGGATCGACCGCTTCCTCGCACCCGCCTGCATGGTCGGCATCTCGCCGGACGGACGCGTCTATGCACCCCACGGTTTCTCCGACATCGAAAGCATGATCATCCGCCCGAACCGCGCGCCGAATTTCAGCGTGGAGCGCTACGCTGAAAAGGCGGCGCGCTGGCAGGAGAAATGGCCGGAGCTGACCGTGATCGCTCCCTAACCCGCAAGAAGCCGTTCCTGAAAGAAGGAGATCACGCGTTTCGCCGCTTCCTTGGTGGGCTCGCCGTCGCGGTCGATCAGGTCTACTGTCAGCACACTGTGCGGGCTCGGCGCGGGCGAGTCGGGGTTTGCGTCCTTGTCTTCGAGTTCGATCCCCTCGAAAGCATCGCCGAGTTCCCGCCGGAGCGTCTCGAATTTCTCCGGTGGCGACATGCGGTCGCCCTTGAAGCGGAGCCCGAGCACCTTGTCGCCCTTGGCGCAGCGATCCTTCACGCACTGGAATTCCTCCGGCGAGACATGAAGGGCGGCCCGCCGCTCCGCCCCGAAAGGGAAGGGCATGGAGGGTTGCGAGAGAACGGGCGCCATCAACGCGGGCTCCATCATCATGGAGAGAGCGAAATTGCCCGAGAAGCACATGCCGACCGCGCCGGCCCCTTTGCCACCTGCCTCCTCATGCGCGTGGCGGGCCAGCGCCCTCAGCCATGTCGTGACCGGGCTGGAGCGATGTGAGGCGAGAATGTGGAATTCGCGGCTGATGCAAAGCTTCGCGATGGAGCGCGCAACATAGCCGATGGTGAGGGGCGGTCCGGCCTTGCCAATCAGCAACGGCATGTAGACCCGAAAGCCGGCATCCACCACCCAGTCCGCGAAGCGGATCACTTCTGGTGTGATGCCGGGAATCTCGTGGATTACGATGACCGCTGGCCCCGAGCCCCGCACATAGACGGGTTTCGTCACGCCTTCATGAGTGAAGGTGGTCGCTTCGTATCTGTCGAGCATGGAGGCCTCCCCGGTTGAGCGCCCATTGAACCGGAGCGCCTTGCGAAAAGGCAAACAAAAAACCCCGCCGGGCCGGAGCCGGGCGGGGTTCCTGAAAGCGATTATATCTAGACCGTTTTCCAGGCAGGTGGAAACACCTGCCGGTTCGGAAAACGGTCCAGACTATAAGCGACGAGCAGATTTTCACGATGAGACGGGATCGCAA
>JAGUWA010000105.1 GCA_020062605.1 Parvibaculum sp.
GGGCGAGAAGCGCATTCACGGCCATTGCCTCATAGCCGGCCTCGCGGAGCGCGCGCAGCGAGAAGCTCTCGGCATCGTCGCGCTTGGAGAGCGGCTTTCCTTCCGGCCCGTTCAAGAGCGAGTAATGGGCGAAGGCGGGAGGCTCAGCGCCGAGCGCGCGGATGATCTGGATCTGGACGCCGGTGTTGGTGATGTGATCGCTGCCGCGAATGACGTGGGTTATCGCGAAGCCGATGTCGTCGACGATGCTCGGCAGCGTGTAGAGGAAGCGGCCATCCTCGCGGATGAGCACGGGGTCCGACAGCGAGGCGCCGTCGACCTCGACATGGCCCTGGATCATGTCCTCGAAAGAGGTGTGCTCGTGGTCGAGCCGGAAACGCCAATGGGGCTTGCGGCCTTCGGCTTCGAGGGCGGCGCGGTCTTCATCCGTGAGGTCGAGCGCGGCGCGGTCATAGACGGGGGGCAGGCCCCGGGCGAGCTGACGCTTGCGGCGGCGGTCGAGCTCGGCGGCGCTTTCATAGGCCGGATAGAGGCGGCCGGCGGCTTTCAGTTTTTCGGCGGCGGCCTCGTAGGCCGTGAGACGGTCCGACTGGCGGGCGAAGATGTCGTGGGAGAGACCCAGCCAGCGCAGGTCTTCTTCTATCGCGGCAGCGAATTCAGGCGTCGAGCGCTCATCATCCGTGTCGTCCATGCGGAGCATGAACTTTCCGCCATTCCTCCGTGCAAAGAGGAAATTGAAGAGCGCGGCGCGGGCGTTGCCGACATGGAGGCGGCCCGTGGGCGACGGGGCGAAGCGGACGGTTGGCGCCATCATAGGGAAGCTCCCCCGCCCCAAACCGCTTGCAGCGGTTTGACCCTTCCCGAGGGGAGGGTGGAAAGCAGGGCGTCATACGCGGCGCCGCTCATATGTCCTGATCCCGGAAGCCGTTCACGATCGGGTAACGGCGGTCGCGGCCGAAATTGCGGGTCGTGACCTTGACGCCGGGCGCGGCCTGACGGCGCTTGTATTCCGAGATGTAGAGAAGATGTTCGACGCGCTTCACGAGATCGCGGTCATGGCCGCGATCGACGATGTCGCGTACCGACATTTCCTCTTCCACGAGGCAATGGAGAATGTCGTCCAGGACCTCGTAGGGCGGGAGCGAATCTTCGTCCTTCTGGTCCGGGCGAAGCTCGGCGGAGGGCGGGCGCGTGATGATGTTTTCCGGGATCACCCTGCCCTTCGGCCCCAGACAGCCTTTCGGCATGTTCTCGTTGCGCCAGCGGGCCATGCGGAAGACGCGCGTCTTGTAGAGATCCTTGATCGGATTGAAGCCGCCGTTCATGTCGCCATAGATGGTGGCGTAGCCGGCGGAGACCTCAGACTTGTTGCCCGTCGTCAGCAGCATGGAGCCGAATTTGTTGGAAATCGCCATGAGGATGACGCCGCGCGTGCGGGACTGGAGGTTTTCCTCCGTCGTGTCGGCCTGGCGGCCTTCGAAGAGTTTTTCGAGCGCGGAGGTGAAGCCCGTGACGGGTTCCTCGATCGGCACGATATCGTAGCGGACGCCGAGAAGCTTCGCGCATTCGGCTGCATCGTCGAGGCTTTCCGACGAGGTGTAGCGGTAGGGCAGCATGACGCAATGGACCTTGTCCGCGCCCAGCGCATCGACCGCGATGGCCGCGACCAGCGCGCTGTCGATGCCGCCGGAGAGCCCGAGGACGACGCCGGGGAAGCGGTTCTTCGTGACGTAGTCGCGCAGGCCCTGCACCACGGCGAGATAGAGCGCTTCATCGCCCTCCTCTATCGCCGCGCGTTCGCCGGTTGCGCAGACCCAACCCTTCGTCTCGCGCGTCCAATCGGTGAGCGCGATCTTCTCCTCCCAGGCCGGCATCTGGACCGGGAGCGAGAGATCGGCATTGAGCACGAAGGAGGCGCCGTCGAAGACAAGCTCGTCCTGCCCGCCGAGCTGGTTCACATAGGCGAGCGGGAGACCGCTTTCCTTGATGCGGGAGACGGCGAGGTTCATGCGTGCGTCGAACTTGTTGAAGTCGTAGGGCGAGCCGTTCGGGACCAGCAGCATCTCCGCGCCCGACTCTTCCAGGCATTCGACGACATCGGGGAACCAGATGTCCTCGCAGATGGGGACGCCGATGCGCACGCCGCGAATATTGAAGGGGCCGGGCATGGGGCCCTCGTCGAAGACGCGGGGCTCGTCGAAGACGGAATAATTCGGCAGGTGGACCTTGGCGCGGTAGCCGCGAACCTCACCCCTGTCGAGATAGAGGACGGCGTTGAAGAGCTTGCCGTCGTCGGCGAGCCAGGGGCAGCCGATGAGAATGCCGGGGCCGCCATCGACCGTCTGGCGGGCGAGGTCGACCGCGGCGGCGCGGGCGGTGCGCTGGAAGGCGCCCTTGAGCACGAGATCCTCCGGCGGGTAGCCGGTGAGGAAGAGTTCGGAAAAGACGATGAGGTCCGCGCCCTCGATCTCCGCCTCGCGGCGGGCCTCGACGGCCTTCTGGAGATTGCCTGCGATGTCGCCCACGACAGGGTTCAACTGGGCGAGGGCGATGCGGAGCTTGTCGGTCATTTTACAAGTAGATCCGGGCAGTTATGTCCCAAGGATATGGGGATTCGGCCTCGCGGTTTTAGCCGTTGAAGGACGCACCCACAATAGTTCAGGGATGAACGGCGGAAAGAGGCATTCCGGGGGGCGCCGCCCGGCGGCCGGGGATAGGCTCCCTCTCAATCACGACATTCCCAAGCGGAGGAGAGACCGATGACCGTCAACCGCCAGATCTGCTGACCGAAACCCCGCAGGGGAAACTTGCCGAGAGCCATTTCAAGTTCTTCGAAGGCAAGGTGCCCGAGGCGAAGGAGGGCGAGCTGCTCGTGCGCACGAAGCTCATCTCGCTCGAAGCGGCGAACCGCGCATGGATGCAGGGCGCGACCTACCGCTCGGCGGTGGAAGCGGGAACGGCGATGGCGGGCGGCCCGGTCTCCGAGGTCATCGAGGCGAAGGCGCCGGGCTTTGCCAAGGGCGATCTCGTGTTCACCGATACGGGCTGGCAGGACTATGCCGCCGTGCAGGCGAAGGGTGCACAGAAGCTGCCGAAGATGGAGCCGCTGTCGCACCTGCTCAGCGTCTACGGCATTGCGGGGCTGATGGCCTATTTCGGACTCCTCGAAGTGGGCAAACCGAAAGCGGGCGACACGGTGGTCGTGTCGGCGGCGGCGGGCTCGGCTTCGATGCCGCTATCGACTACAAGGCGGAGCCCGCCGGCAAGATCAAGGTGAAGGAAGACATTCTGGAGGGGCTTGAGAACACGCCGAAGGCGCTGATCGGGCTGCTGGCCGGCGACAATGCCGGCAAGCGGATGGTCAAGGTGTCGTGACCGCGGACTCAAAGCCCTCAACTTACAAACCGTCACGGCCCGATTTATTCGGGCCGTCCACGTCTTGGCAACACGGAAAACCCGAAAAGACAGGCGTGGATGACCCGGACAAGCCGGGTCATGACGGCTTTTGGGAACGTCTCCGATAGCTGCAATCTGCACCCATCGCCGGGCTGCGCGCATTCGCGCGACGGAAGCGCCGCCTTTCCCCGTTATAAAAAACGGGACGACGAGAAGAGGCAGGCAGGCCGATGGGCTATGAGAGCGAAGCGAGAGACGGCACGAACGGCGCGGCAACGCCTTCCCTTCCCGAAAGGCTGAGGGCGCATTGGCTGGCGCTGCCCAGCCTCGCGCGCCGGGGCGCCGCCGGTGTCGTGGCCCTCATCGCGCTGTGGATCGTCTATGGTCCGTTTTTCGGTGGCGAAAGCGTCAGCTACCGGACGGCGACGGCGACGCGCGGCACTGTCGAGCAGACGGTGACGGCGCTGGGCGCCCTGCAACCCAAGGACTATGTGGATGTGGGCGCGCAGGTCTCGGGCCAGCTCAAGGACGTTTACGTGGATGTCGGCGACGATGTGAAGGAAGGCGACCTCCTGGCGGAGATCGACGCGAAGACGTCCGAGACGGAGCTTGCCGCGGCACGCGCAAGACTCGTCCAGCTTCAATCCGAACTCGCGGGCTCGCAGGCGGAACTCGTTCTCGCGCAGCGGCAGTACAAGCGGAACCTCGATCTCGCGAAGATCGACGCGGTGAGCCGCGACGACCTCGACACAAGCGAGACGGCCGTGAAGACGACACAGGCAACCATCGCCTCGCTCAAGGCGCAGATCACGCAGCAGGAATCGACCGTGGAAGGCGCGGAGGTCAACCTCGGCTATACGAAAATCTATGCGCCGATGACCGGCACCGTGACCGATCAGGAAGCACTCCAGGGCCAGACGCTGAACGCGAACCAGACAGCGCCGACCATCCTGACCATTTCGGACCTCAGCACCATGACCGTGGAAGCGGAAGTGGCGGAAGCCGATGTGGGCCGCCTTGCCGAAGGCATGCCGGTCTATTTCACGACGCTCGGCGCGGCGAATGAGCGGTGGCGCTCCACGGTACGGCAGATTCTTCCGACGCCGGAGATCGAGAACGATGTCGTGCTCTACACGGTACTCGTCGACATCGCCAACCCGGACGGCAAGCTGATGAAGGACATGACCACGCAGGTCTTCTTCCTTCTGGGCGAGGCGCGGGACGCGATCACCGTTCCCGTCGGCGCGGTGAGCGAGGGAGAAGACGGCAAGAGCTATGTGACCGTGATGACGGAGGACGGCCCAAGCCAACGGCAAGTGGAAGTGGGCCTGACCAATCGCATCAGCGCGGAAATCAAGAACGGCCTCGACGAAGGCGAGACGGTGGTGACGGGCGTTTCTTCCGGGACGGAAAGCGGCACAACGAAGTCGCGGCGCATGCCGGGCTTCCTGTAGGGAGACCGCGCATGCACGCCCCCGCCCCACGAAGCGCCGCACCGCTGATCGATATTCGCGATGTGACGAAAATCTACCGCACGGGCGCTGCGGAAGTGCGCGCACTGGACGGTGTGTCGCTGACGATAAGGCGCGGCGAGTTCGTCGCCATCATGGGGCAATCGGGCTCCGGCAAATCCACGCTGATGAATATTCTCGGTTGCCTCGACCGGCCGACGGACGGTGTCTACGCGGTCGCGGGCACGGATGTGGCCTCCCTCACCGCCGACGAGCTGGCGGTGCTTCGCCGCGACACGTTCGGCTTCGTGTTCCAGCGCTACAATCTGCTTTCGAGCATGACGGCGGCGGAAAATGTGGAACTGCCGGCGATCTATGCCGGTGCAACGCGGAGCGAACGAACCGAGCGGGCGAAGGCGCTGCTCGACCGGCTTGGCATGGGCGACCGCACGGCGCACAGGCCGACCGAATTGTCGGGCGGCCAGCAGCAGCGCGTCTCCATAGCTCGCGCGCTGATGAACGGCGCGGATGTGATCCTCGCCGACGAACCGACCGGCGCGCTCGATACGCAAAGCGGCGCGGACGTTCTGAAGGTGCTGAAGGACCTCAACACCGAGGGGCACACCGTCATTCTCATCACGCACGATCCGGCCGTCGCCGACTATGCGAACCGGACCATCCAGATCAGCGACGGGCACATCGTGTCCGATACGGGCACGAAGGCGGCGGCGAGCGTGGCCGCTTCCGACGAGGGGCCGACGCGCCGCAACACTCTCGCGATCCAGGCGGAAATCACCGAAGCGGTGAAGATGGCGTTCCGCTCGCTGCGTACAAACATATTCCGGACGGCGCTGACGCTGCTCGGCGTGGTGATCGGCGTGGCCGCGGTTGTCGTCATGCTTGCGATCGGCGACGGCAGCAAGGCAAACATCATGAGCTCCATGCAGAGCATGGGCACGAACCTGCTGGTGGTGCGTCCCGGCGCGCCCGGTGTGCGCTCAAGCGGCGACATCGCGACGCTGGTGGCATCGGATGCCGAAGCCATTCTCGACGTCGCGAACGTCGCCGCCGCAATCCCGTCGCGGAGCACCTCGACAACATTGCGCTACGGCAATGTCGACTACCGCACGCAGGCCGAAGGCACCTGGCCGTCGCTGACGGCGGTGCGCGACTGGAACGTGGCGGAAGGCGGCTTCTTCACGGAGGCTGACCTCAACGGCTATGCACCCGTCATCGTGCTCGGGCAAACGGTCGTGGACGCGCTCTTCCCGGACGGCAGCAATCCGGTCGGGAAATACGTGCTTGTCGGCAACATTCCCTTCGAGGTCGTGGGCGTGATGGAAGCAAAGGGCGCGGCGGCCTTCGGGCGCGACCAGGACGACGTCGCCTTCGTGCCGCTGACGACGGGCTTCATGCGGCTTTTCGGACAGCAGTTCGCGGATTCGATCACGGTGAAGGTGACGGACTCCGACCGCGTGGACGAGACCGAGGAAGCGATCCACACGCTGCTCCTCGCGCGGCACCGGACGGAAGACTTCCAGATCCGCAACACCGCTTCGATGCTCGAAACGATGGAAAGCATGTCGAACACGATGACGATCCTGCTCGGCTCCGTGGCAGCGATCTCGCTGCTCGTCGGCGGCATCGGCGTGATGAACATCATGCTGGTGAACGTGACCGAGCGGACGCGCGAAATCGGCTTGCGTATGGCGACCGGCGCGCGGATGGGCAATATCCTCGTGCAGTTCAATACCGAGGCACTGGTGGTTTGCGGCGTGGGCGGACTGATCGGCGTGATGCTCGGCATTGCGACCGCGCTTGCGCTTTCAGGTTTCGGGCTCAACATCGTGATCAACCCCATGCCTTCGGCGCTCGCCTTCACCTGTGCGTTTCTTACCGGGCTGGTGTTCGGCTATCTGCCCGCGCGCAAGGCGGCGCGGCTCGACCCTGTGGTCGCGCTGTCATCGGAGTGAGGTGAAATGAACCCAACAAGCAGAGCCCCCGCCCCGAAAAATTCCATGAATTTTTCGACCCTCCCCAAGGGGAGGGTGGGAAGAACCGCCGGGCTTGCGGCTGCCACCATGATGCTCGCCGCCTGCACGATGGCGCCGGATTATGAGCGGCCTGCCGTCGAGACGCCGCAGAGCTTTGCTTCCGCGCAGCAGACGGACGGCATGGACGTTGCCGCAGAGACGCAATGGTGGACGGCGTTCGGCGACCCGGAGCTGACGCTGCTGATGCAGACGGCGCTGGCGCGGAACCTCGACATCGA
>JAGUWA010000342.1 GCA_020062605.1 Parvibaculum sp.
CCTTGCGGCGCGTCAGCTCGCGCGCCTTGCGGGCGGCCTCGCGTGCGGCGGCGGCTTCCACCACCTTGGTGACGATCTGGCGCGCTTCGGAGGGATGTTCCTCGAGCCAGGTCGAGAGCGCGTCGTTGACGAGGCTTTCGACGACGGGGCGCACTTCCGACGAGACGAGCTTGTCCTTCGTCTGCGAGGAGAATTTCGGATCGGGCACCTTGACCGAGAGGACGCAGGTCAGACCTTCGCGCGCGTCGTCGCCCGTGAGGCTGACCTTTTCCTTTTTCGCGATGCCGCTCTCGTTCGCATAGGAATTGATGACGCGGGTCAGCGCGCCGCGGAAGCCCGCGAGATGCGTGCCGCCGTCGCGCTGGGGAATGTTGTTCGTGAAGCAGAGCACGTTCTCGTGGTAGCTGTCGTTCCACCACATCGCGACTTCGACCGTGATGCCGTCGCGCTCGGCGGAAATGGCGATGGGCGCCTGGATCAGCGGCGTCTTGGTGCGGTCGAGGAAGCGCACAAAGGCTTCGAGGCCGCCCTCATACATGAGCTTGACTTCTTTCGGCTCGACGCCGCGCTGATCCACGAGATTGATCTTCACGCCCGAATTGAGGAAGGCGAGTTCGCGCAGGCGATGTTCGAGGGTCGCGAAGTCGAAATCCGTCTGCGTGAAGGTTCCGGCCGAGGGATGGAAGGTGATCTCGGTGCCGGTGACGGGCTTTCCATCCGCACCGACCGGCGCCGTGCCGGTGACGGCGAGCGGCGCATCCGGCACGCCGTGCTGGAAGCGGATCGCATGTTCCTTGCCCGCACGCCAGATGCGCATTTCGAGCCAGTCGGAAAGCGCGTTCACGACGGAGACGCCGACGCCGTGAAGGCCGCCCGAGACCTTGTAGGAATTCTGGTCGAACTTACCGCCCGCATGGAGCTGGGTCATGATGACCTCGGCGGCGGAGACGCCCTCGCCCTTGTGGATTTCGACCGGGATGCCGCGGCCATTGTCCATGACGGTGACGGAGCCATCCGGATTGAGACGCACATTGACGGCGTCGCAATAGCCGGCGAGCGCCTCGTCGATCGAGTTGTCGACGACCTCGTAGACCATGTGGTGAAGGCCGGAGCCGTCATCCGTGTCGCCGATATACATACCGGGCCGCTTGCGCACGGCGTCGAGGCCCTTCAGGACCTTGATCGATTCCGCACCATATTCTTCCGGTGTTTCGTCGGCGGGATTGGACATGCTTCTTTCCTTGGGTTCCTCGAAGAGCGTCTCTGTCGTCGTCAGGCGATTTCGGCGGCGGAGCGGATGATCTTTCCGACGACGCCGTATTCCTTCGCTTCTTCCGCGTTCATCCAGTGATCGCGGTTCGTGTCCTTGACGATCCGCTCGAGCGGCTGGCCCGTGGCGTCGGCGAAGATCCTGTTCAGGCGTTCGCGCATTTTCAGCACTTCGCGGGCCTGGATGTCGATTTCGGTGGCCGAGCCGCCGACGCCGCCGCGCGGCTCATGGAGAAGGAAGCGCGTGTTGGGCAGGCAGTAGCGGTTCTCGCGCTCGGCGGCGACATAGATCAGAGCGCCCGCGCTCGCGACCCAGCCGGTGCCGAGCACGCGCACGCGCGGTTTGATGAACTTGATCATGTCGTGGATCATGTCGCCCGATTCCACATGGCCGCCCGGCGAGGAGACGATGACGGTGATCGGGTCGTCGCTCTCGCCCGCCATGGCGAGCAGGCGCTCGCTGACGGCGCGCGCCTGGCGATCGTTGATCTCGCCGGTGACGAGCACGGTGCGCGCCTTGAAGAGGCCCTGATCGACCAGAGGCATGAACTGGCCCTTGAGGGCTTCGACGTCCGGCGTTTCGTTGTCGTTTCTCATCGCGGTTTTCCCTTTCCTATTCGCATTCCCGTGCGGGCGGTCAGGCCTGGCTTATCTCGCCTCGCGCAACCTCGAGGCTCTGCACCCTTCCGCCCAGCGATTCAAACAGCGACGGGTCCGTGCCCGTCATGAAGGCCTGAAGGTTCAGGCCCACGATTTCGTCGAACAGCGCCGCACGCCGTTCCTCGTCGAGATGCGCGGCGATCTCGTCGAGCAGCAGCAAAGGCGGACGGCCCATGGCGGCGAGAAGCCGCGCATTGGCGAGCACCATGCCGATCAGCAGCGCCTTCTGCTCACCCGTCGAACAGGCCCTCGCCTCCCGGTCCTTCGCGGCGTGGCGCACGAGGAGATCGCTCCTGTGCGGCCCGTCCAGCGCGCGGCACGCCGCCGCA
>JAGUWA010000044.1 GCA_020062605.1 Parvibaculum sp.
AGGCGGCCGGCGGCACCGGCGAGACGCTGCTGCCCGCCAGCGAGACGACGGCGCCCGAGCCGCAGCATGCGACCATCGCGGAACCGGAAAAGGAAGAAGAGAAGAAGAGCTACGACGCGGACAGCGTTTTCGCGAAGCTCAAGGACGTGAAGATCGAGGACGAGAGCGAGGATTAATCCCGCCTCACTGTCACAAATCGAAAGGCGCGGGAAACCGCGCCTTTTTTGTTTGCGCCCGCGACTGCCATCGAAATGTCACGAGACCGTCACAAAGGGGATAAATAAATCATCCGTATACGGATGAAAAGGAAGTTGTCCCCGGTTCCGGAACATCGCCCGTCCCGGCAATCGATCCTCGCCATCGCAAGCAGGACGAAAAAATATCCTCGCTCACTTGTCCCCAGCCCCCTCGCCTTCACCAGACGCAAAAGGCGCACTGCCCTCGGTGGAAAAAGCCGGCGGCCCGGGGGTTATTCTTTCTTGTCGCCGTCCTTCTTTTTCGCGAGCGGGAGCGCCGTGTAGTTGAGCGAGAGGCGGCCGCCATCGGCATAGACGGTCTGGCCGGTCATGTAGCTTGCGCCGTCGGAGGCGAGGAAGACGGCGATGGAGGCGATCTCCTCCGGCTGGCCGATGCGGCCGAGCGGCGTGCGCGACATGAGCATCCGGTTCGCGGCCGGATTGTCGTTGACGTTGCCGGCCATCGGCGTCGCGATGGTGCCGGGCCCGATCGCGTTCACGCGGATGCCATGAGGCGCGAGCGACAGCGCCATCGCCTCCGTGAGCTGCTTGATGCCCCCCTTGGACGCGCAATAGGCGGCCTGCGCGGGGATCGCGAGCACGGCGTTGATCGACGACATGTTGATGATCGTGCCCGGCGCGCCGCCCTCCTCCACCTGCGCGACCATGCGCTGCGCGACGGTCTGGCCAACGAGGAAGTGGCCCTTGAGATTGATGCGGATGACGCGGTCGAACTCTTCTTCCTCGAGGGTGAGGAAATCGCCGCCCTTCGAAACGACGCCAGCATTGTTGACGAGGATGTCGACACGGTCGAAGGCATCGGTGGCGGCGCAAACGAGGTTGCGCACATCGAGCCGCTCGCCGACATCGCAATAGCGGAAAAGGGCCTCGCCGCCGCGATCGGCGATTTCGGCGGCGACGGCTTCGCCCGCTTCCTCATCGACATCGGCGAGAACGACTTTGGCGCCCTCATTCGCGAAGGCATGCGCGATGGCGCGGCCGATGCCGCTTGCCGCGCCCGTTACAATCGCCACCTTGCCGCTGAGCTGGGAACCGGATGCCATGAGAAAACTCCTTGTCGCCGGAAGGGGGTCACCGGAAGCGGGCGTTATAGCACCGGCTAGCTTCTCTTCCCACCTCGTCTTTGCCGGGCTGACAATGAAGGGTATGTGAAACCTTCAAACAAACGTCGTCATTGCGAGGAGGCCGCAAGGCCGACGAAGCAATCCAGAGGCGGCAAGCGCGGAGCACATGGCTCTGGATTGCTTCGTCGCTTCGCTCCTCGCAATGACGGAGAAGGGAATAATTCTACCTTACCCCTTTACCAGCCCCGCATCCGCGAGCACGCCCGCGATCTCGTCGAGGATCGCGGGGTCGTCGATGGTGGCGGGCGTGGTCCATTCCACGCCGTCGGCGATCTTGCGCATCGTGCCGCGCAGCACCTTGCCCGAACGCGTTTTCGGCAGGCGCTTCACGACCATCGCCTTCTTGAAAGCGGCGACGGGACCGATCCGCTCACGGATCATCTGCACGGCCTCCTGCTCGATCTCGGCGGCGGGCCGCGCAACACCCGCATTGAGGACGAGGAAGCCGACAGGCGCCTGCCCCTTCATCGCATCCGCGATGCCGATGACGGCGCATTCGGCGACGTCGGGATGTTCGGCGAGCACTTCCTCCATCGCGCCGGTGGAGAGGCGATGGCCCGCGACATTGATGATGTCGTCGGTGCGGCTCATCACATAGAGATAGCCGTCCTCGTCGAGGAAGCCCGCATC
>JAGUWA010000448.1 GCA_020062605.1 Parvibaculum sp.
CTCCTCGGCGGGGTTGCCCCTGCCGAGGCGCGTCTCGACGGAGAGGCCCGCCCGCCGCAGTTCTTCCGCCCCCGCCGCCAGCACGCGGCGCACTTCCTGATATTCGCGCTCCGGCAAATCTGAGGGTGCCGCCGCTTCAGCGAGCGCGACACCCAACTCATGGGCGACGACGGCGAGGAGATGGACACGTGCCTTGCAAAGCGAGGCCAGCTTGGCCCCCTGATCCAGCGCCTCACGGCCTTGCTGGCTGCCGTCATAGGCCAGGAGGATGGTCCGGTACATTGTGGTTCTCCTTCCGTGAGCGCCGTGGAAAGTCTTTCCCGAGCCAGGCTGCGGACAGAGTGGGCGGCCGAGCCCTGCTCTATCTCTGGACATTCAATAGATAGCTATCTATCATTATAACAAAAGAACCATTCAGGCAATGAAATGAAGCTGCCTCTCAACGATCTGGAACGATTCGGCCTTCACCTCAGCCTGGTCGCCCGGCTGTGGCGCGCCGAGATCGACCGGCGGCTGGCCGCCTTCGGCCTCACCGAATCCCGCTGGTTGATATTGTTGCATCTTTCCCGGCTGGGCGAAGCGGCAACCCAGCGTGAATTGGCCGAGGCGGTCGGGGTGCGGGGGCCGACCCTGGTGCGCACGCTGGATCGGCTTGAAGCCGAGGGGCTGATCGAACGCCGGACAGAAGCTGGCGACCGCCGCACCAAATCGGTTCACCTGCGCGCGGATGCCGTTCCCGTTCTGGAACGCATCGAAACGACCGCGGCGGCGGTGCGTGCGGAAATCCTCTCCGGCATGTCCCATGCCGAGGTGACGACCTGTCTGAGGGTCTTCGAGAAGATCGCCGCCAAGCTGGGTGGCACGGAAACGACGATGCGGCTCACGCACCAAATGCCGATGGACAGGTGAGCCATGGACCAGCGTGTGAGCCGCCTGGAGCGCCAGAGCGCCGATCCTGAAATCGATCTGCGCACAGACCCCGACAAGGAGACGGAGGCTGCGTCAGAGGCCTTTTCCCCGCCTGGCCGCGCCCGGCCATGGCGACTGTATGGCGCGATCCTGGCGGCGCTGATCGTTCTCGGGGCCGGTGGCTGGTGGCTGTGGCAACAGTTCACCCACGTCTTTGTCACGGATGCCCGCGTTGCAGCCGACATCGTTGCCGTGAGCAGCCGGGTTCCCGGCTGGGTCACCGCCGTTGAGGTCATTGCGGGCGATTCCGTTCGCAAAGGCGACATACTGGTCCGGATCGACGACCGGGAAAGCCGCCTGCTCGTCCAGGAACTTGATGCGCAACTCATGGGAATCGCCCGCCGCCGGGAGGAAATCGAAGCGCGCATCAAGCTGACCGACCGCCAGACGCAAAGTCGTATTACCGCCAGACAGGCAGCGGTAAGGGCCGCCGAAGCCGCGTTGGCAGCAAGGACGGCACAACGCGATCTTGCCGGACAGGACAATGATCGGGCCGAGAAGCTGGCGCCGGGCGGCGCCATCACCCGCGCGCGCCTGGACCAGACGCGGGCGGCGCTGGAGACTGCAAAACAACAGGTGTTGAGCGCCCAGGCGGACCTGGAGAACGTCCGCGCCGTCGTTGCCGAGGCCGAAGCCGCACGCGAGGAGCTTACGGTGCTCCAAAGCCAGTTGGCCGAGCTCGATCCGGAAGAACAGCGGCTGCGCGCGCAACGGGAGCGCGCGGCGCTCGATCTCGAAGACCGCACCATCGTCATGCCGTTCGACGGCGTCGTGGACCAGACTTTCGTGGACGAGGGCGAATACGTCACCCCCGGCCAGCGCCTGCTGATGGTGCATGATCCCGAGCGCATACGCGTCGAGGCGAACGTCAAGGAGACCGATATCCGCTTCTTCCAGCCCGGAAAGACCGTGACGATCACTGTCGATGCCCTGCCGGGGCGGCGCTTCGAGGGTAAGGTCACGCGCGTCGGGCAGGCTGCGACCAGCGAGTTCGCGCTGCTGCCCAACCCAAATCCGAGCGGCAACTTCACCAAGATCACCCAACGCCTGCCGGTTCGCATCGCCGTCCAGCAGGACGGTGGCGAAATCAAGCCCGGCATGATGGTAGAGCTGGAGGCCCGCACCGGTGACTAGCGCGCCTCCGCCGGACAGCATCGAAGCGCTGTTCGCCCGCTTCGGCCCCGCCTATCGCTGGCTGGTCACGGCGACGGTCATGATGGGCACGATCGCCACCATCCTGACCGCGACGATCGTCAATGTGGCCCTGCCCGACATCATGGGCGCCTTCGGCATGGGCCAGGACAAGGCGCAACTTCTCTCCACCGGCTTCCTTGCCGCGATGACCGGAACCATGCTGCTCAACGCCTGGATGGTCGAGACGCTCGGCCAGCGCGCGACCTTCATGCTGGCGGTGGTGGTCTTCATCGTCGCCTCCGTCATGGGCGGGCTGGCTCCTGCGGAAGGGGTGCTGATCCTGGCTCGCGTGCTCCAGGGCGGCGCGGCCGGCATCCTTCAGCCGCTCGCCATGCAGGTAATCTTCCAGGTCTTCCCGCCGGAAAAGCGCGGCTCGGCCATGGGTATCTACGGCATCGGCGTGGTGCTGGCCCCGGCGCTCGGTCCCACGCTGGGCGGAATCATGGTAGACAACTTCAGCTGGCGGTATGTCTTTTTCATGGCCGTACCGTTCTGTCTCATCGGGCTGTTCCTTGCCACGCTTTTCATCCCGGGACGGGCCAGTTCGGGACCGCCGCGGCGTTTCGACTGGATCGGTTTCGGGCTGATGACGGTCTTCCTCGTAACCCTGCTCAACGGCCTGTCGAACGGCCAACGTGAGGAGTGGTTCTCCGATTTCATTCTGGGCAGCTTCGCGATCGCCCTTGTCTCGGGCATTGGCTTTATCGTCTGGGAGCTGCGCTCACCCGCGCCCATGCTCAATCTCAAGCTCTTCATGAACCGCGTCTATGCGGGCGCGTCCGTCGTGGCCTTCATCTTCGGGGCGGGAATCTACGGTTCGACCTTCTTGATTCCGCTGTTCGTGCAGGCGATCCAGGGCTATACGCCGACGCGCTCCGGCCTGCTGCTGATGCCGGCGGGGCTCATCCTGGCCATCGTCTTCCCGATCGCCGGAAGGCTTACCGACAGAACGCCAGCCTATGCCACGGTCATGTTCGGGCTGGCGGTCTTCGCGCTGTCGTCGTTTTTGATGACCGGCGTCGATACCGATACGTCCTTCTGGCTGTTTGCCTGGTGGATCATGCTGGGGCGGATCGGGCTCGGCTTCATCATGCCGAGCCTGAACGCCGGCGCCCTCAAGGCGCTGCCAATGACGCTGCTCGGCCAGGGCTCCGGCGCGATCAACTTCGTGCGCCAACTCGGCGGCGCCTTCGGCGTCAATCTTCTTTCCATCGCCTTGGAACGGCGCTCGCAGCTTTACGTCGACAGTTTCACGGCGGCGCAGCACGCAGCCAACAGCGCGACGGCCGGCTTGCTGCGCGATGTGACCGCCTTGCTCGCGCAGGCCGGCGTGCCGGAAGCGATTCGCCAGGCCGGGGCGATGAACTATCTCGGCCGCATGATCTACACCCAAGGCAATATGCTGGGATATCGCGACAGCTTCTTTATTGTCGGCGCGATCTTCCTGGCTGCCCTTCTTCCCGCGCTGATGATGCGCCAAGGGGCCGCGCGTCCGGCGCTACAGGCACCCCTGCGTGAGTCTTAAGGAAGCTCAGTCCAAAAGCATAGATGTCGGGTGCCTGGTGCAGGATTCTCCGCCGCTCGATAGTCTCGTGCGAGGTGATCTTGACACCCATGGACTCCATGGCCTCAAGCACCTGTTTTTCGTGCGATCCGTGGAACGCGGTCGGCTCCGACAAGACACCGATGACCATCGTGTCGGAGGCGGATATTCTATCTTCGGACTTGCCGAAAGCGCCGCCGACGAGCGGAACGCGGTTCAGCCCGGTCTGGCCCGTGCCCTCATATTGCTGCGTCCCGCTGGCAATCGTTCCAAGGACGATGGGTTTGCCGTAAGGGAAATAGCCGGCGATCGCATAGGTGTTCTTCGACACGTCCAGAACCTGAGCCGATGCGGACGGCTCCAGCGTGCCCAACGAGCTGAACTCGAAATTCAATTTGAGGTTTACATAGTCGGGTGTCGCAAGCACCGGCTCGAGGTTCAGCGTCAGGCCGGTTTCGGCCGTGTACTGTTCGGCATCCCCCGCGGAATTGAAGAGGATGGTCTTGTTCGATCCCTCGTGAATTTCGGATTCCTCGCCGATCGAGGTGACCACCGACGGCGCCGCATTCACATATACGCTGCTATTCACATTCTGCGGCGTGAGGCGCACGGCATATTCGATTTCGGGGATCGAAAGAGACAGTTCACTCAGTATACTGACGGTGGACTCTCTGGCTTCCTTCTGCCATTCCTGCGTGCGCGTCGCTCCGAGTTGAACCGTCAAATCGTTGAAGAAGTCGGTTCCCCTCGATTTGGAATCCGTGGAATAGCGGCGAACGAAATAGATATTCGCAACGATGTTGAGGTTGCGGCAGATGTCGTCCCTGGCGTTTTTATCGCATGTCAGGCCTTTCTCAGCCTGTGTGTTGTCGGCTTCGTGCGGAATGGTCGCGATCGGGCTGGAATAGGTCGTGTCGCCCGGCAGATAGACGGCGCGGATGAAGCGGCTGGCCGGGTCGTCGTCCTGTGTATGCGAGGCCTGCATGGCATCGAAAAGGGAACGGGCGACGATTTCGTCGCCATTCTTCAGCGCCGCCATGGCGGACAATGCCCAGTATGTGCTGCGGTCGTCGATCAGCGCGGCGTTCAAAAAGGCGATTTGTGCCGAAGCGAAATTTCCCAGGGACATCTCGGAAACGCCGAGTCCTACGTAGGCTGGCGCATAATCCTGGGAGAAGCGTGCCGCGCTCGAAAAGGCCGCGCGAGCAAAGACGTTCTTGTTGACCGCAAGGCTGTCGTCTTCCAGCAATTGAAGACCGTATGCGAAATGCCTGTGCCAGTCATGCCCCAGATTCTGAAACGGTATGGGCCGGTTTTCAACGCGGGGCAACCCGCCAAAACACCCGGAAAGCATGACGCATAAGCCGGCGGCCAGAGCCACGCGGCCCTGTCTGGCAAAGGAGGAAAAACGCCCGGAACGATGCCGCTCCGGACGTTCAACCATTACCGTCATGGCAGGCGCCGATACGGTCAACTGCACGATTTCTTCCACTCGTCGGCCTTGTCCTTGAGGTCTTCAAAGCCGCCGAATAGCGAGGCGATGCGGTCTGCGACCTTGGACTGCAGATCCTGCATCTTCTTCTCCTTCATGTCGGAGACGTCTGCGAGATATCCGAAGGGTGCGGGAACGGTAACCGAGCCGAGGCTGACGCCGTGGGTTTCGCCGCTGTAATCAAACTTGGCCCGGCTTTTGACCTTGATCTGAGTGTCGCTTATCGACTCGACCTGGGAGCAGAGCTTTGCTTTCACGCTGCTCGTGATTTTGATCTTTCCCCAGCAGAATTCGCTCTTCTCGTGGTCACCAACGAGCTTCTGGAACAGGTTGAGCTCGGTCCAGTTGTTGTCGCTCCACTTGAAATAGGAGTTGTAGGAAAGATTAATCTTCTCCAACTGGCCGAGCAGGACGGGCTGCCCGGTCGGATTATCGTTTCCGCCCGCATCGTCCGGATATTCAGGATAGAGACGGAGGTCGACCTTCAGCTGAATAGTCCGGCTGTGCCCGTCATAGCTCTTCTTTTCCTTGGCATGGAGATAGAAGAGCGAATAGCCGTTTTCCCGAATCTCGTTGAGCTTCTCCCGCTTGTCCTGAAGGCTGGCCAGCACATGGACGATCCGGCAGGCCGTCTTCTTGGCCGACTTGTATTTCGAAACCGTGGAGCTGTCCGCCTGGTCCAGGAATGCGCCGAGAGCGGCATCTTCCGTGTCCTGATTGCATCGCATATCAGCGATATCGAGCTTGGTGTTGTCTTCATCCAACGCCGCCTGCGCAAGCTCGTTGGCATTGCTCATCGTGATGGTGACCTGCGGCGGGATGTGCTTCTGAACGTTTCCTTCGCTCAGCGGCGAGGTGTATCCGGTAAGGTCATAGGTCTTGTTGATGAGGTCGGCGGCGTCCTGAGCCTTGCTGTTGTAGCTGTCGAGCTTTTCGAAGAAATCCTTCGCATAGCTGCTGGAAGTGGCGCTCGCATAGTCGTCCTCGACCTGATCGGAGGTCTTGTCCGCATCGCTCTGGAAATCGGAAATCCCCGCGGCGACATCTCCCGATTGCGCCGAACAGCTTTCGGCGGCGAGGACCGGATTGGACATGAGCGCCAGAATCGCGGCTACCGATGTCGTGCAACGGGCCCATTTCAGCACCCGGTCACACATTCTTGTCTCTGCAGTAGAAGTCATCCTGTTTCCCCTTCACGCTGGTGTGTGAGCAAGGGGTAGAACGCCTGAAAACACGTCCCGGGCTCAATACCAAGAACTGGGTATGGGCAAAGACGCGCCGCTGCCTGAAGTGCTTACATGCATTGTGAGCGAGGGAAAGGCGGAAATCCGTCCTTTCCTTGGCCGTGCCCAAGGGTGTGAGGACATGGTTATTGCAGCATACTCATCGGGAAGTGCGGCATTGTGAGCAGGAGAGAGGGCGGCTTCACATGAGTGTTTCAGACGGTGACGGGCAATCCGGAAAACGCGGCGCCTCCATATGCCGGATTATCGTGACGGAGGATGACGACGCCGTAAGGGAGCGGTTTGTCCGTCTGATCGCGGATTGGGATGGCGGGGAACTGGTGGCTGAAAGCGCGACGCTGTCGGACACGCTCGCCGCGATCCGGGAAAGCGAGATAGATCTGCTGATCACCGACCTGAATCTCCCCGACGGCAATGGGATAGAGGCAATCAAGGCTCTTGGCGTGATTCAGCCGCACGCCGAGGCGATGGTCATCTCGGTCCTGGCCGATGATCGGACCGTGCTCGACTCGATCGAGGCGGGCGCATCGGGCTACCTCCTGAAAGATGCCGATCCGGTCGATCTGGTCGAGGCGATCAACGACTTGATGGCGGGGCGTTCTCCTATTTCCTCGCGCATCGCGCGCGTTCTCGTCAAACGTCTGGCCGAGCGGTCGGAGCGAGCGGCGGAAGACACGGACGCGCCGAAAATGACCCCGAGGGAAATGGATATCCTGTGGGGAATAGCGAAAGGGTTTACCAGCGATGAGCTGGCCGCCAGCCTCGGCATATCCCGGCAGACGGTTCCGGTTCACATTCGCAACATATACAGAAAGCTGCAGGTCTCGAACCGCTCCGAGGCGGTGTTTGAAGCGACGCGGCAGGGAATTATCAAGCTATGACAGCGGTCCGGATGGCGGCTTCGCTTCCGAGCGGGCGGCATCTGGCCTTGCTGGCGCTGGTCGCCGTAATCGCATTCATCGCAGCGCTTCCGCAAATCATGCGGGTCCCGGAACCGCGCCATTACTACCGTTTCAATGCGGCGGAGTTCCATGTAAAGGGAAAGCCGGACCGGACTGTCAGCCTGCCTGCGCGCTGGGTTCACGAGACGGCATTCGGTCCGGAAACGGCAACCTATCGTATATCGTTCGTTCCGAAGGATTTGCCCGATACCGAACTTGCTCTCTTTATTCCAGCGGTGAGGCAGACGATAGAGGTTCGTCTGAACGGGCATCTCCTGCCCCCGATGCCGCGCTCCTCATGGTCGAGTCCCAGAAGCGGATATGCTTATGCCGCAACATTGCCGCAGCAGTTTATCGACGCCGGCGGACACAACGATCTCGAAATACGTTTGATCCGGACGGATGGATGGCTCTCGGGCTATCTGTCACCCGTCTATGTTTCAGCGGCAAAGGACGTCAAAGGGTATCGCCGGATCGCCGACATGCTGACCGAACAATGGCGCGCGATGACCTTTGCCCTCCATGTCGTCGCCGTGATGGGGTTCGTGACGATCCTGCTGTTCCGATATCACGATCCTGTATTCCAGTGGCTGACGCTCGTCACCGGCTGGAGCCTGGTTCTCGTTCTCTCCCAGTCGCCGGTTGTTGGGCAATTTCTCGATGGTAGCAGGCTTTACCTCCTCCCGGGCGTCGCCGGGGTGGGACTGATGGCCATTGGTGTGGCCATGGCGCTGACGGGCCGGGACCACCCACATTGGCTCCGCATTTCCGTCTGGCTTGTGCCGCTGGCACTGTTCCTGTTCGGAGTGAGTGGTGTTGTCGGCTTACCCGCCGCCATTGTGGCCGGTATCGCCATCATGATCGTTTCCTATGCCGTTGCGGCATCGATCCTGATCCGGGGTTTCTCGCAGAACGGCGGGTGGCAAGGCGCGATGCTGTCGGTGCCCTTCGCCTTGAGCGCCTGGTTCGCCGCGCATGATCTGCTGATGGGGCTGGGCCTCAATGACGGCGTGTTCCTGCTGACGCCCTATATGCGGACGATGATCCTCGTCGTCATTATGATCGTTCTCATGGGGCGTCTGGCGCAGAGCCTTAATCTGGTCGATCAGGCCAATGATGTCCTGCTCCGGCGCCTCGCCGAACAGGAGGAGGAGCTGAATGAACTCCATGAGAGGGATCGCTGTCTGAGAGAGCAAAGCGTTCTGGAGCGGGAACGGCAGAGGCTGATGTCCGATCTCCATGACGGTCTCAGCGGCCATCTGGTATCGATCATCGCACTGGCCGAGCGCAGCGATGTGAACGGCGCCTTTATCAGTTCTTCGGCGCGTGAAGCGCTGGACGATCTTCGTCTCGTGATCCAGTCGCTGGATATCGGCGATAGCGATCTGCTTGTCGCGCTTGCGGGCTGGCGCGAGCGTCTTGAGCCGCGGTTGCGCCGGATAGGCGTCAAACTGGAATGGTCCATGGAAGCCATGCCGCAGATCACCGGCGTAACCCCTGCAAACGCACTGGCGGTATTGAGGATTATGCAGGAGGCGGTCACCAATGCCCTGAAGCATGGACCTGCGACGCGCATCTTAATTCGGGGGGAACCTCGCAGCAGGGGAGCTGCGATCATTGTCGAAAACGACCTGCACGATCCGGTGAAACCAGGCAAAGGCCATGGCGTCGTCAATATGCAGAGGCGGGCCGAAGGCTTTGGGGCTTCAGTTCGTCTTGACTTCGCAAAGTCGTGTGCCCGTTTGGAGCTGATGCTTCCCGGAAGACTTGTAAGCGAGAATTCATAACGGGTGATGCTGCTTGTGAGCAAACGGTATACCTGAGAGCTGCGGCTATTGGACGGGTTTTCGACTGGTTTCCTTGGGAACGTGAGCGCGAGAGCGCTCATTGTCACCATCAGCGGTCTGGCTGATACTCGATCGCTCGGGACCTATCATCCAGGCCTTGCCCATCTTCCCGATTACCTGGACGGACAGATCGCTGCGCGGACGAATACGACACGCAAGCACTTGTCCTTCACGTAAATCGTCTTCGCTGACATGCTGGCGACTCATGACGTCCGCTTCGTAGGCGTCTTCTATCACCCGGATTTTGCATATGCCGCAGCCGCCGTTTGACCAGCCCGCCCGGTCCAAGGTTGGGGGCAAGTTCAGGTGGACGTATCCCCCACGAATGCGCTAAGCAATAAGAAAATCATGATAAGGGATAGGGATGGGTATCAACGGAAAGTCTTATATAGTCGGAATCTACGAGCATCCGTGCCGCGCGGCGCTGGACAAGACGCTGCCGCAACTTCACGCCGAGATCGCGAAGGGCGCGCTGGCGGACGCTGGTCTTTCAAAGGACGATGTTGACGCATATTTCTGCGCCGGCGATGCACCGGGGTTGGGCCCGATCAACATGATCGAATATATGGGCCTCAACAATGTGCGTCATATGGACAGCACGGAGACCGGCGGGTCTTCCTACATCGTCCATGTCAATCACGCAGCGCAGGCCATCGCTGCGGGGCATTGCAATGTGGCGCTGATCACGCTGGCAGGCAGGCCGGTTGCCGACGCGAAAGAAGGTAAGCCCGTCCGTTACTACAACCAGCAGGCGCCGGACTTTCCGTTCGAAATGCCTTATGGCCCCAACGTCACGAATATGTACGCCATGTGTGCGATGCGGCATATGTATGAATACGGCACCACCAGCGAGCAACTCGCATGGATCAAGGTCGCCGCATCCCATCACGCCCAGCACAATGAACATGCCAGGCTCCGCGATGTTGTGACCGTGGAGGATGTCATCAATTCGCCGATGATTGCCGATCCGTTACACAGGCTTGACTGTTGCGTTATCACCGACGGTGGTGGCGGCATTGTAATGGCGAGCCCGGCAGTGGCGAAGTCGCTGAAGCGTAGCCGCGTCAAGGTTCTCGGCGCCGGTGAGGCGCCCAAGCATCTCGCGGCGGGCCAGGTCGATCTGACCTATTCCGGCGCGCGTTGGAGCGGGCCCAAAGCGTTCGCCGAAGCCGGTGTCACGCCCGCCGACATCAAATACGCCTCCATCTATGATTCCTTCACTATTACAGTGCTGGAAACGCTCGAAGATCTGGGTTTTTGCAAAAAAGGCGACGGCGGAAAGTTTGTTTCGGACGGCAATCTGATTTCCGGCGTCGGCAAACTGCCCTTCAACACGGATGGCGGAGGATTGTGCAACAATCACCCGGGCAATCGCGGCGGCATGACCAAGGTTCTTGAAGCGGTTCGTCAGGTTCGCGGTGAGGCTCACCCAAAGGTTCAGGTTCGCAATTGCGATATTGCGCTGGCGCATGGAACCGGCGGGCTTCTGGGATCGCGGATGGGCAGCGCAACCGTTATTCTGGGAAATGAAGACGCATGAACACCGACCAAAAAAAGATCGATCTTGTGGTCAATTCCGAGAGCAAGCCCTATTGGGAAGGTGCCGCCAAGGGACAACTCCTGATCCGGGTTTGCAACGCCTGCGGCAAGGCGCATTACTATCCGCGGACGATTTGCCCGCATTGCTTCTCGGAGGACACAGCGTTCGTCGAGGCTTCGGGCAATGGCGTTATCTACAGCTATTCGGTCACGCGGCAAGCCAAGCCTCCTTATGTCATTGCCTATGTTGAGCTTGATGAAGGGGTTTCGATGCTCACGAATATCGTCGATTGCGAAATCGACAAGATTCGCATCGGACAGAAAGTCAGGGTCAAATTTACCGAGGCCGGCGAGGGATACGCGCTGCCGGTGTTCACACCCGTATGATGCGGGATTTTCGATGAACGGCATTCCGGCGTGCTTGACGGCTTGCCGGAACGTCCGGCGACGGGTCGGTTGAGGCAACGGACGGTTAAGGACGGAACGGCGTGATCGCAAAAAAAAAGCCGACCCCCGAAGACCGGATTTTTCAGGGAGGATCATATGGCTTGGAATTTCGGTGACATTCTCGACAGTATCTCGGCGGTTTTACCGCAGGAAGCGCCCGCTCTCATTCATGGCGATCGGGTGATCACATGGGCGGAAACGACACGGAGGTCCAACAATCTCGGGCGGGCGCTGATCGCACGCGGTGCCAGGCCCGGCGACAAGGTCGCGTTCTATATGCGAAACCGGCCCGAATATGTCGAGACCATGGCGGCCTGTTTCAAGAGCCGTCTTGTCCATGTCAACATCAACTACCGCTACAAGGCGGACGAAGTTTTCTACATCTTCAATGACTCCGACGCGCAAACGGTCGTTTACGGTTCCGAGTTCCGGGACATCATCGTCGAACTGAAAGACCGGCTTACAAAAGTCGCCACTTTCATTGAAGTGAACGAAGACGGATCCGCCGCGCCCTTCGCGGAAAATTACGAAAAGATCGTCACTGGCGGAGATGGCGCGCCGCTCGGCATCGAGCGGTCTCCGGACGATTTGCTGTTCATCTATACGGGCGGCACGACGGGCATGCCCAAGGGCGTGATGTGGCGGCACAACGACATGCGCGAAGCTCAGCTGACGACGCTTCGGGCGCTGGGGCCGATCCCCGAGACACTTCCCGAGTTGGTTGAGTTTATCGCGGCTTCCGGTCCAGGGCCCGTATCGATGCCTGCCT
This sequence comes from Parvibaculum sp., assembly GCA_020062605.1. Taxonomy (GTDB): domain Bacteria; phylum Pseudomonadota; class Alphaproteobacteria; order Parvibaculales; family Parvibaculaceae; genus Parvibaculum. The sequence continues at coordinate 11,986 of JAGUWA010000448.1, forward strand.
GCCCGCTGATGCACGGCACCGGCTTCATTACGGCTATAGGCAATATGATGAGCGGCGGCTGCATCGTCACGCTGGAGAGCCCGACCCTCGACGCGCATGAACTCTGGACGGCGGTTTCGCGCCGTGGTGTCAATTCGCTGGCGATTGTCGGCGACGCTTTCGCCCGGCCGATGCTGGCGGCGCTCGACGAGGCGCCTGGCAAATACAACCTGGCCAGCGTCGTCTCGATCATTTCTTCCGGCGTTATGTGGAGCGCGGAAGTGAAGCGTGGTCTGCTCAGGCATTTGCCGAATGTCATTCTGATGGATTCTTTCGGTGCCTCGGAGGGACTCGGTTTCGGCAGTTCGATCATGACGGGCGCCGGCGAGGTCAAGACCGCCAAGTTCCAGATCGGCGGCCGGTGCCGCGTGTTCGATGAAAACGATCAGCCGGTCGAACCAGGCAGCGGCAAGCCGGGCATCATCGCCCTAGGGGGACCGATTCCCGTTGGCTACTACAAGGATCCGCAAAAGACGGCCAAGACATTCAAGACCATTGGCGGCGAACGCTATTCCATTCCCGGCGATTGGTGCGTTGTGGAAAAGGACGGCAGCCTGACATTGCTGGGACGCGGCAGCGTTTGCATTAACACCGCGGGCGAGAAGGTCTACCCGGAGGAGGTCGAGGAAGTTCTGAAGACTCACCCATCCGTGGAGGACGCACTTGTTGTCGGCGTGCCCGATCAGAAATGGGGTCAGGCGGTCACCGGCATCGTCACGCTGGCGAACGGCGCGAAGTTTGACGAAGAGGATTTGCGCAAGCACGTCCGCTCGCACCTCGCCGGCTACAAAACGCCCAAGCGCATCCTGATGGGCGCCGTGCCTCTTCGCGCGCCGAACGGCAAGGCCGACTACAAGAGCGTTACCGATTTCGCGAAACGCGAGCTCGGGGTTGCGTAGACGGCGGTTTGAGTGACGGCGCCGGATGCGGCCGCCGCACTCGCAACGGGAGGACTGGATGGGACGGGTAGACGGAAAAATCGCCCTTGTGACGGGCGGCGCCAATGGCATGGGGCGTTCCCACGCCTTGCTGCTTGCGCGCGAAGGCGCAACGCTGATCGTTACCGACATGGACGAGAAGGGCGGCAAAGCCGTGGTCGAGGAGATTAACGATAACGGTGGGCAGGCGCGATTTTTCAGGCACGATGTGTCGAGCGTCCCGGATTGGGAGCGGATTTCACAGCAGGCGAAGTCCACTTTCGGACGCGTCGACATCCTCGTGAACAATGCCGGTATTCTCGTTTTTTCTGCTGTGCAAGACACCTCGAATGAAGACTTCGCACGTGTTCTCGACGTCAATGTAAAAAGCGTATTCTATGGCACGAAATATATATTACCCGCGATGAAGGCGGCTGGCGGCGGTTCGATCGTCAATATTTCCTCGATCTACGGACTGATCGGTGCGCCCGCCACGGCGGCGTATCAGGCATCGAAGGGCGCCGTTCGCTTGCTGACGAAATCGACGGCTGTGGATTATGCGCCTTTCAAGATTCGCGTGAATTCCGTGCACCCCGGAATCATTCGCACGAATATGACAAAGGATCTCCTCGGCGATGCGGATGTCGCCAAACAGGTCCTGAGCGCCACGCTCATCGGCCGGCCGGCCGAACCCGTCGAGGTTTCCTATGCGGTCCTGTTTCTGGCATCCGACGAGTCGTCCTACATGACCGGCTCCGAGGTTGTCGTCGACGGAGGCTACACGACCATGTGACACCTTGCGATGCGATGGACTCCGGATTTGTTGAGGGTCGAAGCCGGTTTGTCGCTGGGCAGGAAAATAATCGTGTGTCAGTCTCGTGGCTGGCCAAACGGCGAGGAAGGAAGCGCAATGCGTGCATCCGGTGTGAGCAACCCACTCGATCGCATTCGCCACAGGCTCGATTCTTGGCTTTTCGAGGACATGTCGACCGGGCGCTTCATGCTCGATCGCGCCATATTCACCGATCCCGAGTTGTTCGATCTCGAGATGAAACACATCTTCGAGCGCAACTGGGTGTTTCTCGCCCGGCGAAAGCTATCTTGTTCTACTGACCGGGCCGCTCCGCGTCGCGCATCTGACCGACCATATTCCGCTCCGGCGCGTTTGCGAAATCATCAGCCCTGATTTCGTGGCGGCCGATACGACATCGTCCTCGCCATGTATCACGATCAGGGACACATCGCGGTCAAGACATGGGGCTTTTCCGGCAATTGCGCCATCATCATCGAGCTGTCCTACCTGCATGTGACGGTCGCGCATGGAACGGCCTATGACATTGCGGGCAAGGGCACCGCCGATCCGGCGATGATGCTGAGCGCCATGCGCACGGCGGCCTCTCTTGCCGCGGCCGAGGATTTCCCGAGGAACGCTGACGGCCGTATGCCGTATTTTATGTTCGGGAGGCGTCGAACCGGCCGGCCATCATTCGCAACGGCGTATATTCGATCACCGTTTCGTTCCGTTGGGTCACGATCCGGTTGCGGGTGCGCACCAGACCGCGCCCCCTGGATGTCGGTCGCGCCTGAAGCACTTTGCATTCCACATGAATTGTGTCGCCGACAAAGGTAGGTCCCTTGACGTTGAACTCCATGTGCAGGAAGGCGAGGCCCGTCTCCTGCATCATCGACTGGACGAGCAAACCTTCGGCCATGCAATAGACCAGCGCGCCGGGCACCACACGGCCGTTCATGGGGCCATGGGCCTTGAGATATTCGATATCGGTGAAGAGCACTTCCACCATGCCTGTCGTGTTGATGAAATTGACCAGGTCGGTTTCGGTGATCGTCCGGCCGATGGTGCGGAATTCCTCACCGGCGGTGAGGTCGTTCCAGCACATGCCGAGTCCTATTTTTCGCATGCCCTCTCCTTGCAGGTAGCGGCGGCGACACGGCCCCGCCCGCGACATCCTGTGACTGATGCCCGGAAATGCGTCCCGGTGTTTTGCATCAGCCTGGAATTCTGACCGGCATGCTCGAGTAACCCTTGATCAGATTTGAAAAAACCCGCGTCGGTTCGCCGACCACTTCGATCGGCTTGTCGGGCCAGCGTTTCAGGATTTCTTCCCAGACGACGCGGAGCTGCATTTCCGCCAGCCGGTTGCCGACGCAGCGATGGATACCGAAGCCGAAGGATAGATGCTGTCGTGGATGCTTGCGGTCAATGATGAAGCTGTTGGCGTTTTCGATTGCCTCCTCGTCCCGGTTGCCCGAGACGTACCACATGACGACTTTGTCGCCTTTCTTGATCTGCTTGCCGCCAAGCTCCGTATCCTGAAGCGCGGTGCGGCGCATATGCGACAAGGGTGTCTGCCAACGGATGATTTCGGGGACCATGGATTCGACGAGCGATGGGTTGTCCCGCAGCTTCTTGTATTGAACCGGGTTCTCGTTGAGGGCCAGAAGGCCACCGGTGATCGAGTTGCGGGTCGTGTCGTTGCCGCCGACGATCAGAAGGAGAATATTTCCCAGATACTCCATTGGCCCCATGTTTTTCGTCGCTTCGCCCTGAGCCAGCATGGTGATGAGATCGTTTCCCGGCTCGGTCGCGTTGACACGCTGATTCCACAACTCGGTGAAGTAGGCGGCGCAATCGCGCAATTCATTCCTGCGAGCCTTCTCTGCCTCCTCATCGCCGAAGGCGGTGCCCGCGGTGGCGACATCCGACCAGCGGGTGAGCTTCCGGCGTTCTTCCCAGGGGAAATCGAAAAGAGTGGCGAGCATCTGCGTTGTCAGTTCGATCGACACGCGATCCACCCAGTCAAAGGTTTCATTGATAGGCAGGGAATCGAGAATTTTGCCGGCGCGCTCGCGGATCGTGCTTTCGAGTTTCGCCAGATTGCCGGGTGCGACGATCGGGCTCACAACCTTGCGCTGCGCGTCGTGCTTCGGCGGGTCCATCATGATGAACATGGGCAGGAAGAAACCTTCTTCCTGATTGCGGAGGGCGACGCCGCCCAGGGTCGCTTCAGACGAATAGATGCCGTGGTTGGTGTCGACATGCATGATGTCTTTGTATTTTGTCACCGACCAGAACGAGCCGTATTCGCTTTCCTTGCAGTAATGGACCGGATCTTCGCGGCGCAACCGCTCGAAATACGGCCAGATCGCATTCGCCCTGAAGAGCTCCGGATTGCTGACATCGATCTTCTCAAGCGGGATCGCGTAGGCGTCCGCAATCGGCTTGTCTCGATCGGCACCCAGGGATTCACTCATGACGGCGTCTCCATTGCGTTTCCAGAAGCCTGCGAATGCGTGACATAGGGGGTGCCGGTTAGCCGACTCTCTCCCATTAAATCATTATAAGCATATTCCCGTGGATTGTCAGGTTGCATTCATTGGGCGGCGACGCGGTGTCGCCAACTTTCCGAACAGTCCGTCACACGCCTGTTGCCGGCCTTCCGCCACCGGCTGCCTGCGGAATGTCATGCCGACAGGGCGACGGCGATCTCGCGCAACTTGAACTTCTGCACCTTGCCGCTCGGTGTTCGAGGCAGTTCGCCGACGATTTCCGCCCGTTCCGGCAGGTATTGCCGCGCGACCCTGTGCTCTTCGAGGAAGGCGACCACCTCGCGCAAGCCAACCTCGCGGCCGGGCTTCGGCACGATGAATGCACATGCCCGTTCGCCCAGCCGTTCATCCGGTACGCCGATAATCGCTACATCCTGAATGTCGGGATGACGGAAGAGAAGGCCTTCGATCTCGACCACGGGGATATTCTCGCCGCCGCGGATGATGATGTCCTTGGAGCGTCCGGTCAGCCGGATATAGCCTTGGCCGTCGACCCGCGCGAGGTCGCCTGTATCGAACCAGCCTTCCGCGTCGTGATTGTACCACTCCGGTCTTTTGAGATAGCCAACAAAAGTCGAACAGGCGCGAGCCTTGAGCATGCCCTCCTCGCCGGCGGGCAGGGGGCTGTTCCCGCTGTCGACCACCCGGACTTCCATGCCTGGCAGCGCGCGTCCGTCAGTATTGATCGCCTTGTCCTCCGGATCGTCGAGGCATGTCGTTGTCACCAGGCCGTTCTCGGTCATGCCCCAGGCCGACACGATATTTGTTCCGAGGATTTGCCGCGCCCGCTCGACTAGCGCGCGGGGGATGGGTGCGCCTGCCACCAGGAAGATGCGCAAACGGGATACGTCGCCCCCGTCCGCCGCCACCGTTTCGGTCAGATCGGACAGGAACGGCGTGGACGCCATGGTGAAGGTGATTCCTTCGCGGGAGATCGACGCGGAGGCGCGCTTCGGTTCCCATACATCCTGCAGAATGGCGGTCGCTCCGGCCAGAACGGGCATCAACAGCCCGTACATGAAGCCTGTCTGGTGTGCCATCGGCGACGCCATGAACATCACGTCGTCCGCGCCGAGCCCGAGGCGCTCGGCGCAGATGAGGATATTGGAGAGCAGCGTATTCGACGTATGCATGACGCCTTTCGGTTCGCCGGTCGTGCCGGACGTATACATCAATTGCGTTACGTCGTCGGGATCGGGTCGCCGCGCCGCGAAGAGACGGCCGGCGTCGCGCCGCTGCTCCCACGGCGTATCAAGAAGGACTTTCTCAAAGCTGGTTTCGCCGTCGCCGCCGATGACGAGCACATACTTCAGCTGCGGCAGGTCGGCCCGGATGTTGGCCACCATGGCAGGGTAATCGAAGCTGCGAAAGGCGCGCGGGATGACGAGTACCTTGCTTTCCGCAAGGCCAAGCATGAAGGACAATTCGCGCTCGCGAAAAATCGGCATCAATGGATTGGTCACGGCGCCGATCCGTACGCAAGCCAGATGCAGCGCGGTGAATTGCCACCAGTTCGGCAATTGGCAGGAAACAACATCGCCTTTCTCCACGCCGAGTTCCGCGAGGCCGACCGCGATACGTTCGACAATCTTGCCGAAATCGCGGTAGCTGAGGCGGGTGGCCTCATTCGTCATGGAGTTGAAGTCGACGACGGCCGTCTTGTCCGGCATTTCGGCGATGCAACCGTCGAGGTAGCCGGCGGCCGTCTTGCCGGGCCAGAAGCCGCCGGCGTTCATCGCCTCGACACGCTTCCTGGTCAGAACTGGATCGAACATCGGTAACCCTCCCCTCGCAGGCGGGCTTGAACTTCAGGTGTTCTTTGGCTCGAAATAATCCGGTCGTCCAGGGGGCCACGGGTCACCCCAGAGCTGCTCGCCGCCATCGACCGTCAATACCTCGCCGGTAATGAACTTGGCGCCCGGCGAGGCGAGATAGACGACAGCCTCAGCGATGTCATGGGCATCGCCGACACGCAACATCGGATTTGCGCCAGGATAGGTCTTGAGACCTTCGGGCGGATATTGCACGAAGCCGCTCGTTTCGCAGACGCCCGGTGCGACGCAGTTGACACGGATGCGATGCGGTGCCCATTCGACGGCCACCGATTTTGACAGGTAGGCAACGCCGGCGCGTGCTGCGCATGTGTGCGCGATGCCTGGCATTCCGCGCCATATGTCGGCGATAATGTTCACGATCGAGCCGGGGGTCTTTCTATCGACCCACTGCCGCGCGGCGCTTTGCATCATGTACCAGGTGCCGTTGAGATTGGTGTCGATGACGGCGTCCCATCCCTTGACCTTGAAGTCGAGGGCCATTTGCGGAAACTGGCCGCCGGCATTGTTCACGAGAACGTCGAGCGTGCCGAACTTGTTCCAGACATCGTCGATGAAGCGGTTGACCCGATCTGGATCCCGTATGGTCAGCGGGGCGCTGAAGACGCGGACACCCATGCTTTCCAGAAGAGGAACCGTCGCGGCAAGTTTTTCTTCGTTGCGCCCGCATATGGCGACGTTCGCGCCCAGTCGCGCCAGAAGACAGGCGATCGCCTTGCCGAAACCGCTTCCGCCGCCGGAAACGACGACCGTTTTCCCCGAAAAAAGATCGGCGCGATAAACCGTGGGCAGTGCTTTCAGTTCTTCATCGGAAAATCCGAAGTGAGTCTTCTGGACTTCCATGTGCGTCTTCCTCGAATGTTTTCGGTCACGCGACCGTTTCGTTTTCCCCGCTTCGTATGGGTTCTTCGATCCCGATTCCGCTGAACAGCATCAGGCACATATGGTCGGCTATCGTCTGAATGGACGTCCTGCCGGGCTGGTACCATTCGACTGACCAGTTAAGGGCGCCCATCAGCAGCATGCGTACGAGGCCGAGATCGACGTCGCTGCGCAATGCGCCCGATTTCTGCGCCTTGGTGAGAATGCGCCGCCAGAGTTCGGCGTAGGCGTCGCGCTGCCTGATGTGATGCTGCCGCACCTCTTCGGGGACCTGTCCGAAAATGCGGATATTGGCGGATGTGTAATCGTCATGCTTCAGCAGTGTGGTGAGATGCGCCTCGACGGCGACACGAATTCGGTCGCGGTACGATGAATCCGCAGGCAGACGTTCCTGACTCTCCTCGACGGCTTCGTGAACCCGCCTCATGCCTATGTCGAGAACTTCCTCGATGAGTTCGTCCTTCGAACCGAAATGGTAATAGAGGCTGCCCGCCTGCATGCCGGCGGCTTTCGCGATTTCGATCAGGGTCGTCGCCGCGTAGCCTTTTTGCCGAAACGTCTTGGCGGCGGCGTCCAGTATCCTCGCGCGGCTGATGTCGGATTTGCTTTGCTCGCTCGTCACGAACGCCCCCTCGCCGCCTGTTTGGCGGTGCCGATCGTAAATCTAATGTGCGTTCGAAACATGTTGCGCCCCATCGAAAATCGAACTAGTATTAGAAAAAATGCGCCGCCATTGCTATGGCAAAATAAAAATATGTCTGAAGCGGCGCAGCGAGGGAGGCGACATACATGCGAGGACTCGATCAGAAGCCGGTTATCGTTACCGGCGGCGCAAGCGGTATCGGAAAGGCGATTGGGCTCAGGCTTGGCGAAGAGAGTGCCAGGGTCGCCATTTTCGACATGAACGAGAAGGGTGCCGAGGCCGCCGCCGCCGAAATTCGCCAGAAGGGTGGAGAGGCTTGGGCCTATAAGGTCGACATCACCGACTATGCGGCAGTGGCGCGGGCAGTCGATGCGTTCGAAAAGGCGGCCGGCCAGGTTTATGGACTGGTGAACAATGCCGGTTGGGACGAGGCGAAGCCTTTTATCCAGACAGAGCCTGATTTCTGGAAAAAGGTGATCGACATCAATCTTTACGGGCCGCTCAATCTCACTCATGTCGTTGCGCGTCGGCTTGCCGAGCAGGGTGCCGGTCGGGTCGTCAGCATTTCGTCGGATGCGGGCCGTGTGGGTTCGTCTGGCGAGGCCGTCTATTCCGCGGCCAAGGGCGGCGTCATCGCCTTCATGAAGACGATGGCGCGCGAGTTCGCCCGGAAGGGCGTCACCTTCAATACGATCTGTCCGGGGCCGACGGACACGCCGCTGCTCGCCTCCGTGGATGTGTCGGGCGGCGGACGTCTGACCGAAGCGCTCACCAAGGCGATCCCGATGCGCCGCCTGGCGCAACCGGACGATTATCCGGGCATGGTCGCATTCTTTCTGAGCGACGATGCAAGTTTCATTACCGGCCAGACGATCAGCGTCTCGGGCGGTCTCTCAATGCACGGTTGACGGGGATTTTCATGGACTACGAAGACATTCTGTACGACGAGAAAAATGGCGTCGCGACCATCACCATCAATCGTCCGAAGGTCTATAACGCGTTCCGCCCCCGCACCTGCGTCGAACTGATTGACGCTTTTCTGAAGGCGGGCTGGAGCGAGGAGATCGGTGCGATCGTGCTGACTGGCGCGGGCAACAAGGCGTTTTGCACCGGCGGCGATCAATCGGATCATGACGGCACCTATGGTGACGGCGAGACGCGCGGAACCATCGGCATGCCGGTCGAGGAACTGCACACGGTCATTCGCGACGTGCCCAAGCCGGTGATCGCGAAGGTGCGGGGCTACGCCATCGGCGGCGGCAATGTGCTGGCGACGTTGTGCGACATGACGATTGCGGGCGAGAGCGCAATCTTCGGTCAGGTGGGTCCCAAGATGGGCTCCGTCGATCCCGGCTTCGGCACCGCCTATCTCGCCCGCGTGGTCGGGGAGAAGAAGGCGCGCGAAATCTGGTACATGTGCCGGCGTTACCCGGCACGCGAGGCGCTGGCGATGGGGCTCGCCAATGCGGTCGTTCCCGACGACAAGCTGGATGAGGAAGTGGATGCCTGGTGCGCCGAGCTTGTCGAGCGTAGCCCGACGGCGATTGCGATTGCCAAGAAATCGTTCAACGCCGACAGCGATAATATTCGCGGCATTGGCGGTCTTGGCATGCAGGCGCTCCGCCTCTACTACAACTCGGCGGAGTCGAAAGAGGGCGTCAACGCGCTCAATGAAAAGCGTAAGCCGGAATTCCGCAAGCATATGAAGTAGGTGGTATCTTGGACTTTGCCTTTACGTCCGACCAGGGAGCCATTCGAGATACCGCCGCACGATTTGCGCGCGAGCGGCTCGCGCCCGCCTACAAGGTGCGCGAAGCCGCCGGAGCGATCGATCGGCAGCTCGTCCGGGATATGGGCGAGCTTGGCCTCGTCGGCGCCGATTTGCCCGAAAAATTCGGGGCGCCGGGACTCGATAGCGTTACGACCGGCATTATTATCGAGGAAATATCACGCGGTGACATTAGTGTCGGTTATGTCCAGCTCCTGGCTTCGCTGATGGGATCGATCGTCGCCGCGCATGCAAGGCCTGAAGTCGCCGATGAAATCGTTCCGAAGATTTGCTCGGGCGAGGTGATCGTCGCGCTCGGTCTGACGGAGCCGCGAGGCGGCTCCGACGCAGCGCATCTGCAGACGAAAGCACGCGCCGATGGCGACGGCTACGTCCTGTCGGGCGAGAAAACCTCGATCTCGATGGCCGAGCAGGCTGATTACATTCTTGTGCTCGCGCGCACGGATGAAAGCAATCCGGGCGCTGGCGGTGTGTCGGCTTTTCTGGTGCCGCTCGACGCGCCGGGTATCACCTGTTCGAGCTTCGATGATGTAGGTTCGAAAGCGGTCGGCCGCGGTTCGGTATTCTTCGACAATGTTAAGGTGTCGTCGCGCTACATGGTCGGCCCGGAGGGCGAAGGTTTCCGGAAGGTCATGCAGGGGTTCGATTATTCCCGCGCGCTGATCGGCCTGCAATGTCTGGCTCCCGCCTTCGCATCGCTGGAAGAGACCTGGAAGTATGTGACGGAGCGCGTTGCCTTCGGCAATCCGCTGGCCAAATATCAGGGTGTCACGGAACCGCTGGCCGAAGCCCAGACGCTGCTCGAGGCGGCGCGTCTGCTTTGCTACAAGACGCTTTGGCTCCGCGACAATGATTTGCCGCATACCGCCGAAGCCGCGATGTGCAAATGGTGGGCACCCAAGACGGCTTTCCAGGTCATCCACCGTTGCCTGCTCACGCACGGACATGGCGGTTACAGCACTGATCTGCCTCATCAGCAGAGATTGCGCGACGTGATGGGGCTTCAGATCGGCGACGGCACCGAGCAAATCCAGAAGATGATCATTTCGCGCGAGAAAGTCGGCCGGGTGGCCGTGCCTTATGCGTGAGGGAGGCGATATGACGAGCGCCGCGGAAGCCCCGGTCCAGACCGAGATGCGAGACGGCGTCGGAATCGTGGCGCTCAACAGGCCTGACAAGTTCAATTGCCTCTCGTCGGTTGTCATGGCCGGTCTCGACGAGGCTCTCGCAATGTTCGAGGGAGACAGGAAGGTTCGTGCCGTTCTGTTGCTTGCGCGTGGCAAGAACTTCTGCACCGGTGCCGATCTTGACGAGGTCCTCGACGCTCGCAGGGAGCGGGGTCGGCTGGAAGCGTTTATCACGGGCGGTCATCGCGTCCTGCGCCGTCTTGAGGTCTCGCCTCTGCCGATTGTCGCCGCGGTGAACGGTCTGTGTCTTGCGGGCGGGCTGGAATTGATGATGGCATGTGACGTGGTTTTTGCGGGGCAGTCGGCGCAGATGGGATGCCAGCATGCCCGCTACGGGCTCGTGCCGGGTTGGGGCGGCACGCAGCGTCTCGCGCGCATCGTCGGTTCGCGGCGTGCCCTTGATCTGATGTTCAGCGGCCGCTGGCTCAAGGCAGACGAGGCGCTGGCCTGGGGGCTTGTGAACCATATCGTTGACGACAGCGCGCTTGCCGGCATGGCGGAAGCCTATTGTGCCGACCTCGCCAAAAAGAATCCGGGCGGTCTTGCCGCCATGAAACAGCTTTGCAGAAACGGACTCGACGGATCGCTCCAGGAAGGTCTGGATATGGAACGGAGCGCAGTCGTGGACGCGCTGATGGGCGAAAATGTTTCGGAAGGTCTGGCGGCGTTCCGGGAGCGCCGGGAGCCATTATTCCGCTGACGGATAATCAAGGGACCTCTTCGGGAGAAGTGCGATCATGAAACACGAAGCCCAGGTCGAGCAGTTGCGGAAGATCTTCGGCTATCTCGACGCGGGTGAGACCGCGATGGGCGATGCCGTGTATCGTCATCATGTCAGTGACTACACCAGTCCGGATCAGGCTGGCCGAGAACGGGAGATGCTGTTCCGGCATGAGCCACTCCTGATCGGATTGAGCTGCGAATTGCCCAATCCCGGCGACTATGTAACCGACGATTTTTCGGGCGTTCCGATCCTGGTGGTGCGGAATGAAGCGGGGCAGGTCAATGCCTTCATCAATGTCTGCCGCCACCGTGGCGCGCGCGTTGCGTCGGGCTGCGGCAGCGGCAAGACCGTGTTCAGTTGTCCCTATCACGCATGGACCTACGACCGGAGCGGCAGGCTGAGGTCGATACCGTTCGAGCAGGGCTTTGAGAGCGTCGACAAGACGAGCAACGGCTTGCGGCCTCTGCCGGTGGTGGAGAAATACGGCATGATCTGGGTCATGCCGACGCCCGGCGGGTTGATCGACATCGACGGCCACCTTGCGGGGATGGCGGACGATCTCGTCGCGTTCGGCCTTGCGAGTTACAGCCACTACGAGACACGCGTGCTCCGGGCCCGCCTCAACTGGAAACTCGTGATCGACACGTTTCTCGAAACCTACCATCTGAGCACACTTCACAAGAATACGATCGCGCCGATCCTGCACTCGAACCTCGGCACGTTCGACGGCATGGCACGAAATCTGCGCATGATTGGCGCCCGCAAGACGATCGACGCGTTGCGCCAGAGGCCGGAAAGCGAGTGGGATCTGGTCCGCCACTCCGCGCTTGTATACGTGCTCTTTCCGAATACGGTCTTCATCATGCAGGGCGATCATCTGGAGACGTGGAGGGTTTATCCGGGCGACAGCGTGGATGAATCAAAAATGCACGTCTCTCTCTATACGCCCGAACCTGCCATGACCGACAAGGCCAGGAAGTACTGGGCCAAGAACATGGACTTGCTGATGGCGACCGTGCAGCAGGAAGATTTTCCGCTGGCGGAAAATATCCAGCGTGATTTTCACTCGGGTGCACAAGATTTTGTGACTTTCGGCGCCAACGAGCCGGCTCTTGCATACTTCCACCGGTCGATAAAAAAGACGCTGGGGATCGACGCCGCGTGAAGCGGAATTGAACAAAAAAGGAGATTCCCATGCATGTCGGCATGAGCACGTTCTTTCAGAACCTCGCTGGCGGTTATACCGACCAGGAGGTCTACGCCCATGAAATTGCGATGGCCGACATGGCCGAGCCGCTTGGCTTCGATTCCATATGGGCGGCCATGTGCCCGAACGTGGCGCAGTTCCTCACCTATATGGCTGGCCGCACCAAGAGGGTCGGGGTTGGCTCAATGGTGGTTGCGCCGGTGAATATTCGTCCACAAACGAGGATAAGATCATGAGCAGCATGAACGTAGCCGAACGCGTCCAGTCCTTGGACGATCCATATGCCATTCCGCTCGACAAACTCAATGTCAGCGATCCGGAGCTCTTCAGGTCCAATCGGATGTGGCCGTATTTCGAAAGGCTGCGTCGCGAGGATCCCGTGCATTATTGTGCGGAAAGCGCTTATGGACCTTTCTGGTCCGTGACAAAATACAAGGACATCATGCATGTCGAGACCAATCATGGCGTCTATTCGTCCGACGTCGAGCAGGGGGGAATTACGATTCGCGACAATAATGCGGGTCTGAAGCTTCCGATGTTCATCGCAATGGACCCTCCGAAGCATGACGCGCAGCGGAAGGTGGTGAGCCCGATCGTCGCTCCGGCCAATTTGGCCAAACTCGAAGGCACGATCCGCGAGCGCGCCGGCAAGATTCTCGATTCGCTTCCGGTGAACGAGACGTTCAACTGGGTCGATCGCGTGTCGATTGAGCTGACGACGCAGATGCTCGCCACCCTGTTCGACTTCCCTTGGGAAGAGCGCCGGAAACTCACCCGCTGGTCCGACGTCGCAACCTCGGAGGAAGCCTTCAAGACACCGGAAGGCGAGGCAGCTCGCGAGGCAGAGCTTCTCGAATGCGCCGCCTATTTTACCGAGTTGTGGAATCAGCGCGTGAACGCAACTGAACCGGGCGGCGATCTCATCACCATGCTGGCCCAGGGTGAGTCCACCAGGAACATGAGTCCGGCGGAGTATTTGGGAAATGTCATTCTGCTGATCGTCGGCGGTAACGACACGACCCGCAATTCGCTCACCGGCGGCTTGCTCGCGCTCCACGAGAACCCGGATCAGTACAGGAAGCTGCGCGAAAATCCGGCGCTCGTTGAAACCATGATACCGGAAATCATCCGCTGGCAGACGCCGCTCACCCACATGCGCCGCACCGCGCTACAGGATACCGAGTTGGCCGGCAAGCGGATCAAGAAGGGTGACAGGGTTGTCATGTGGTACGTCTCGGGCAACCGGGACGAGGAGGCCATCGACGAGCCGAACCGTTTCATCATCGATCGTGCAAGGCCGCGTCAGCATCTCTCCTTCGGCTTCGGCATTCATCGCTGCGTCGGCAACCGCTTGGCGGAAATGCAACTCCGCATTGTCTGGGAAGAAATCCTGAAGCGCTGGCCCGACAAGCCGATCGAAGTGGTCGGCGAACCAAAGCGGGTCTTTTCCAACTTCATCAAGGGCTATGAGGCCTTGCCGGTAAGAATCCCGGGCTGAACC
>JAGUWA010000372.1 GCA_020062605.1 Parvibaculum sp.
AGGCCGGCTTGTCGCCCGACTTCCCGTCTGGGCTGTCCTTTTTGCCGGCGCCCACAAGGCCCGGCCAGACCGATTCGAGGATGATGAGCGCTACGCCCAGCGCGATCCACACATCGGCAATGTTGAAGATATACCAGTAAAATCCGAAGGCGTGAAAACTAAAAAAGTCGGCCACGGCGCCATAGAAAATGCGGTCGTAAACATTCCCAAGCGCGCCGCCGAGAATGAGGCCGATGGCGATAGCGGTCACCCTGTATTCGACCCGGGCCAGCCAGAGGCCGAGGCCGATGATGACCGCGATGGCAAAGCCCGCGAGGATCGCCACGCCGAGCGCCGTCTGCGCCTGAAAGAGGCCGTAGCTCACGCCCAGGTTCCAGGCCATGACGAGGTCGAAAAAGGACGTCACCTCGACGCGCCCGCGCGAGGCGATGTCATAGACCTCGATCATCCACCACTTGTTCAGGCGGTCGAGGCCGAAGCCGGCCAGCGCGACCAGCGAGCCGTAGAAGGACCAGGGGCCCCAGAAGGTTTCGCGGCTCATGCCGGCCATCTTTTCCCTCTTTCCCGCGCTCAGCGCTGCGCGTCGTATTCGCGAACCGCAGCCGCATCGCGCAGCGACAGGTCCGGATAGTCCGGATCGCTGCCGACTTCCGGCAGGATGCGCCAGGAGCGCGCGCATTTGCGCCCCTCGGCGAGCTTCGGTACCACGGCAACGCCGGGCACGTCGTCGAGCCTCCAGGCGTTCTCCGGCCCCTCGCCTTCGACAAGCGTCGCCTGACTGGTGATCGCGATTTCGGCGAGGTCGACGCCCTTCATCGCCTCCACGAGGTCGGGGCGCGAGACGAAGACGTCCGGCGCCGCTTCGAGGCTCGCGCCGATCCGCTTCTCGCGACGTTCGACTTCGAGAGCGCCCGTGACGACACGGCGAAGTTCGCGCACCTTCTTCCATTTTTCGGACAGCGCCTCGTTGCGCCACTCCGCCGGGATTTCCGGGAAGATGCGCAGATGAACCGAATCCGTGTCGGACGGAAAGCGCGAGAGCCAGACCTCTTCCACCGTGAAACAGAGCACCGGCGCAAGCCAGGCCGTCAGATGGGAGAACAGATGATCAAGCACCGTGCGGCAGGCGCGGCGGCGGATCGCCGACGGCGCGTCGCAGTAAAGCGCGTCCTTGCGGATGTCGAAATAGAAAGCCGAAAGTTCGACATTCATGAAGTTCGACAGCGTGTGCGCCACGCGCTTGAAGTCGTAATCCATATAAGCCTTGCGCACGAGCTCGTCGAGCTCGGCCAGGCGGTGCAGGATCACGCGTTCGAGTTCCGGCATGTCGGCGACGTTGACACGTTCCGCATCGTCGAAGCCCGAGAGATTGCCGAGCAGGTAGCGGAAGGTGTTGCGGAGCTTCCGGTAGGCTTCGACATTCGACTTGATGATGTCGTTGCCGATGCTGTGGTCTTCCCAGTAGTCGGTGTTCGCGACCCAGAGACGCAGGATGTCCGCGCCGTTCTGTTTCACGATCGCCTCGGGCTCGATCGCGTTGCCGAGCGACTTCGACATCTTGAGGCCCTTGTCGGTCAGCGTCATGCCATGCGTCAGCACCTGCCTGTAGGGCGCGCGGCCGCGGGTGGCGCAGCTTTCGAGGAGCGACGACTGGAACCAGCCTCGATGCTGGTCGGAACCTTCGAGATAGAGATCGGCGGGAGAAGGGAGCCCGCGCGCTTCGAGCACGAAGGCATGGGTTGAGCCTGAATCGAACCAGACGTCGAGAATGTCGGTCACGCGCTCGTAATCGGCTTCATCGTATTCATTGCCGAGGAAGTCGCTCGCCGGGCGCTCGAACCAGGCATCGGCGCCTTCCTTCGCCACCGCGTCGACGATGCGTGCATTGACCTTTTCATCGCGCAGCAATTCGCCGGTCTTCGCATTCACGAAAAGCGTGAGCGGCACGCCCCAGGCGCGCTGGCGCGACAGCACCCAGTCGGGCCGCGTCTCGACCATCGAATAGATGCGGTTGCGGTTGCGCGCGGGCACCCAGCGCACCTTCTCGATTTCCTCAAGCGCCACCTGGCGGAAGGGCTTGCCGCCCGCCGCCTCGATCTTCGCGTCCATCGCGACGAACCATTGCGGCGTGTTGCGGAAGATGAGCGGCGCCTTGGAGCGCCAGCTATGCGGATAGGAATGCGTCACCTTGCCTTTGGCAAGCAGCGCGCCCGCCTTTTCCAGTTCCTCGATCACGGCGGCATTGGCGTTGCCTTCCTTGCCCTGCCGCGTGAGGACGAACTTCCCCGCGAAAAGCGGCACGTGGTCGTAATAAACGCCTTCCTCGTTCACGGTTTCGGGAATGTCCTTCGAACCGAAATTCTCGACCCAGATCATGTAGTCGTCCTGGCCGTGGCCGGGCGCCGTATGCACGAAGCCGGTACCCGCCTCTTCCGTCACATGATCGCCGGCGAGCAGCGGCACGTCGAAGTCGTAGCCTTGTCCCCGGAAGGGATGCGCACAAACAAGCCCAGCCTCCGGTCTCACGTAGCAAAGCGGGCGATATTTATTGACACCCGCCGCCGAGAACACCTCCTCAGCCAAGCTCCGAGCAACGATTAACTTCTCGCCCTTCTTCACGCATCCGTTCTCTGAGTCTTCCAAGACCTCATAGAGCACATACCCAATTGCGTCAGAAAACGAGATCGCCCTGTTTGCGGGTATCGTCCACGGCGTTGTTGTCCAGATTACAACCGACGCGCCTTCAAGGATGTTGTCGTCTGGCAAGTACATTGAAGCAGAGACTTGTTCTCCGTCCTGCGAAAAGTCAGATGTGTGCTCTTCGTGTGGTACTAGAATGTCATCTCCGAATTTCACCACCGGAAACTTCACCCAGATCGTGTGGCTGGTATGATCGTGATACTCGACCTCCGCCTCCGCCAGCGCGGTCTTTTCCACCACCGACCACATGACGGGCTTCGAGCCGCGATAGAGCGAGCCGTTCATCAGGAACTTCTGGAATTCCTCGACGATCTTCGCTTCCGCGTCGAAGGACATGGTGAGGTAGGGATTGTCCCACTCGCCGGAGACGCCGAGCCGCTTGAACTCCTCGCGCTGCACGTCGACCCAGTGCTGCGCAAACTCGCGGCATTCGCGCCGGAACTCCAGCGGCGGCACCTCGTCCTTGTTCAGGCCCTTCTTGCGGTATTTCTCCTCGATCTTCCATTCGATCGGCAGCCCGTGGCAGTCCCAGCCGGGGATATAGGCCGCGTCCTTGCCCATCATCTGCTGCGAGCGGACGACGATGTCCTTCAGGATCTTGTTCAGCGCATGGCCGATATGGATGTTGCCGTTCGCGTAAGGCGGGCCGTCATGCAGGACGAAGGTCTCGCGTCCCTTCGCCTCTTCGCGCAGGCGCTTGTAGAGATCGAGCTTCTGCCAGCGCGCCAGCCATTCGGGCTCGCGGACGGGAAGCCCGGCCTTCATCGGAAAATCGGTTTTGGGGAGGAAAAGCGTGTCGCGATAGTCGCGGCCGGTCGGGTTTTCGTCGGTGGACATGGAGGGTCCCAGCTATTCGGGGTTGCGCGATTGGAAAACAGAAACACCCGGCTCATGCCGCGCGGGACCGTCAGGTTCCCTCAGCGGCAGGCCGGGCCCGTAATTCGCGCTATCGTGCCGGGGCGAACCCCGTGAAAATCGGGCGTGCTCATGGGACGGGTTTCTAGCAGCCGGTCCCTTAACAGTCCAGTAAAGGCGCGGCTTTCCGGGAGGCCCCCTCCCCGCCTATGATCCGCCCATGCGCCGCCTCATCCCTGCCCTTTTCCTCGCCTTTCTGCTCCCCCTCGCCGCCTGCGGTGAGGAGAGCCCGGTGCTCTCCCGCATCGAGACCTCGGGAGAGCTGCGCGTAGGCCTCACGGGCGACTACAAGCCCTTTTCCTGGGAGGCGCCGGAGGACCGTTTCGAGGGCCTCGACGTCGAGATGGCCGCAGCGCTCGCCGAAGAGCTCGGCGTCCGGCTCGTCATCGTGAAGACGAGCTGGCCCACCCTCATGGACGACCTCGCGGCGGACAAATACGACATCGGCATGGGCGGCATCTCGGTGACCGACGAGCGGAAGGAACGCGCCCTCTTCTCCGCGCCGCTCCTCACCGACGGCAAGGCCCCCATCGCGCGCTGCGAGGACAAGGCGCGCTTCGCCACCCTCGACGGGATCGACCGCAAGGGCGTCACCGTCATCGTCAATCCCGGCGGCACGAACGAGAAATTCGCCCGCGCGAACATCCGCAAGGCGCGCCTCGTCCTCCACAAGGACAATGCGACGATCTTCGAGGAGATCGCCGCGGGCCGCGCCGACGTGATGATCACCGATGCCATCGAGACGCGGATCATGGCGCGCGAGCATCCCGAACTCTGCGCGGTGAACCCGGATGCGCCCTTCACGCAATCGCAGAAGGCCTATCTCCTGCCGCAGGACGAGGCCTGGAAGGCGCGCGTCGACGCGTGGCTTGCTGAGATGGAAGAGAGCGGCGGGAAGCGGAAGATTTTTGCGAAGTGGGTGGAGTGAACGCTTCTTACTTCGTCATTGCCGGGCTTGACCCGGCAATCCAGTAGGCGCGCCAGCGCCGTCTTTCTTCGCAAGACTTGGAGATTTCCTGTCCTTCATCCGCCTCGCCCGGCGCCCTGGACCCCCGGGTCAAGCCCGGGGGTGACATGTTTGTTTTGGACAGGGCCCCCGCTCCTCACGCCGCGATAATCCGCTCCACCGCCCGTGCCTTCAGCGCCAGTTTTCCGTCGCCGTTCGTGAACACCGCCTCCACGTAAGCCTGCGTTTTCGACACGTTCAGCACATGTCCCTCGCAGGCGAGCACGCCCTCCGTCACCGGACGGAAGAAATGCATCTGCAGGTCCACCGTCGTGAAGTTCTGATCGTCCTTCAGCAGGGTCATCAGGGCGAAGGAGCAGGTCTGGTCGGCCAGCGTCGCGAGATAGCCGCCGAACACGGCGACGGGGTTCATGTAGGCGGGATCGACCGGCCAGTCGTAGCGGATGCGGCCGGGCTCCAGCACGGTCAGCTTCCCCGCATAGAGATTGAGCGCCGTCACATGCGGCGGCGCCTTCTCCATCTCGCCCTTCTCGATCCGCTTCAGAATGTTTCCCCAGCTCGGCATTACGTCTCCGTCTTTTTCTCTGTGTCCCGAGTTATCGCCGCCGCATCGGCCAGCATCTCCGGCAGCCCGATCAGCTCGTTATAGCGCTGGAAGGTGACGCGCGGCTCGCTTGCGGGCAAGCCCTCCCCTTTCAGCAGCGTCTCGTAAACGCCTTCAAGCCGCGCGGTGACGGCAAGCAAAGCCGATACCGGAAAGAGCGCGATCCTGAAACCCAGCGCCTCCAGCGCCTTCGCGCCGAGATAAGGCGTCTTGCCGTCCTCCACGATATTGGCGACGAGCGGCACGCCCTTGAAGGTCTCCGCCACTTTCCGCAGTTCGTCTTCGCCCTGCGGCGCCTCGATGAAGAGAATGTCCGCGCCCGCCTTGAGGAAAGCCTCGCCGCGCCGGAGCGCCTCGTCGAGCCCGTGCGTCGCGCGCGCGTCCGTCCGCGCCATCACCTTGAAGCTCTTGCTGCCGCGCGCTTCCGC
>JAGUWA010000093.1 GCA_020062605.1 Parvibaculum sp.
GCCGTCCGGCGTCATCCATGCGGATCTCTTTCCCGACAACGTCTTCTTCATCGGCGACCGGCTGTCGGGCCTCATCGATTTCTATTTCGCCTGCAACGACGCCTTCGCCTACGACCTCGCGATCTGCCTCAATGCCTGGTGCTTCGAGAGCGACGGCTCGTTCAACATCACCAAGGCGCGAGGCCTGCTGCAGGCCTATACGCAGGTGCGACCGATGAGCCCGGAGGAGATTGCCGCACTCCCCCTTCTCGCCCGGGGCTCGGCCATGCGCTTCCTGCTGACAAGGCTCTATGACTGGATCAACCATCCGCCGGGAGCCTTCGTGCAGCCCAAGAATCCGAAAGAATATCTCACGCGGCTGCGCTTTCACCGCACCGTCACCTCGCCCGCGGGCTATGGGCTCGACGCATGAGCGATGCCGTCGACCTCTATACGGACGGCGCCTGCTCCGGCAATCCGGGGCCGGGCGGCTGGGGCGTGCTCATGCTCTACAAGGGCAACGAGAAGGAACTCTGCGGCGGCGAGCCCGCCACCACCAACAACCGCATGGAACTCATGGCCGCGATCCAGGGCCTCGAAACACTGAAGCGCGGCGTGAAGGTGCGCGTCCACACCGATTCCACCTATGTGAAGGACGGCATCACCAAGTGGATTCACGGTTGGAAGAAAAATGGCTGGAAGAACGCCCAGAAAAAGCCGGTGAAGAACGCCGAGCTCTGGCAGCGGCTCGAAACCGCGATTGAGCGGCATGACGTGTCGTGGCACTGGGTGAAGGGCCATTCCGATCATCCGGAGAACGACCGCGCCGATGCCTTGGCGCGTCAGGGCATGGCGCCCTACTTGGCGAAGCTGAAATAATCATCGTCATTGCGAGCGACCGTAAGGGAGCGAAGCAATCCAGGAGCCGCTTGCTCCGTGTCTGCCGCCCCTGGATTGCTTCGTCGCACCTGCGGTGCTCCTCGCAATGACGACCAGTAAAAAAGGCGGCCCCTCACTCGAAGAGCCGCCCTTCTTAAAAGAGAAGCGGATTTCAGCTCAGCTGCTGCAGCATGGTCTCGGCGCCGGAGACCTTGGCCTCGCCGGGGTTCGGCTCCTTGTTGAGGCTCTTCACCACGCCGTCGTCGACGAGCATCGAATAGCGCAGCGACCGCGTGCCCATGCCGAAGCCCGACCCGTCGAAGTCGAGGCCAAGCGCCTTCGTGAAGTCGCCATTGCCGTCGCCGAGCATGGTCACCTTGCCGTCCGCGCCCTGCTGCTTGCCCCAGGCGCCCATGACGAAAGCATCGTTCACCGACAGGCAGACGATCTCGTCCACGCCCTTTTCCCTGATCGTGTCCGAGCTCTGGATGAAGCCCGGCAGGTGCTGGTTCGAGCAGGTCGGCGTGAAGGCGCCGGGAAGCGCGAATACCACCACCTTGCGGCCCTTGAAAAACTCGCCGGTCTTTACCGGCTGGGGGCCCTTGTCCGTCATCTTCATAAGGGTTGCGTCGGGAATCCTGTCACCCACGTTGATGGCCATATGAGCTTCCTCCTGATCTGCGGCGCGCCGCCGCGGCGCGCGATGTTGGCGGCATTAAAGCCTCAAATGCGAGCTCTTGCCAGTCCGGCGCGGATCACATTGTCTTGCGGATCACATAAGCGACATCGGGACCCGACAGGATGAATCCCAGTTCCTCGCCTTCCAGCATGGCAGGCGAAAGCACCTCCACCTCCATGACGTAACGCACGACATCGCCGTCCCGTTTCACGCGCGGCGTGCCGAACCAGATGTTCTTCGGCCCGTCGACGATGAGCATGGGCGGCATGCAGCCCTTCCCGCAGCCCGAAAGGCTCACTTCAAGCGTCGGCGCCGAGGCCTCGCGCCAGCGGATATCGAGCATGCCGGGATCGGCCGGCGGCACGGGCACGCGGGCAAGCGCCTCGCGAAGCCGTGGCGCCGCAGGACTATCCTCGATCTCCGTTCCGGGCGGCACCGTCAGTTCGAGATTTGCCTCGCGCGGCACGCAGATGTCGGAGCAGATGCCGTAGAATATGGAAAGACGCAGCGTCACGGGGCGCAGCGCATCCTCCGGCACCACGCGCAGCGGCCAGACGACGCCCCCCTCATAGCCATAGGTGATGTCGCCCGGCGCATCGAAGCGCTCGGGCGCGGGCCATCGGAGTTCTACGCCGGCGACATTTTCGGAAGCCGACCAGTCGAAGGTGGGCGGAATGCCCGAATCGCCCGGTTTCTTCCAATAGGTCTTCCAGCCCTCCGCGAGGCGCAACTCGATGCCCGCCAGGAAGGGAGCGCCGTCATGCGCGGATTGCGCGGCAAGGAGGTCAAGCCCTCTCACGCCCTCGCCCGGCGCGGCGGCGAGCGGCGCGGCGGCAAGCCATGCAACCGCAGCCAGAAGCAAAAAACCGAAGCGGCGTGCCGCTCTCATCAATTTCCATCCCGTTATGTCCGGCGCCTCCGCGCCGTGTGCCCATATTCCCGCAAAACTACCATTGTGCGGCGCTCACGCATCGCACAAATGACCGTGACGGAAATACACCGCGACGAGGCGTGACAACCGCCGCGCAAGAGTGCAGGATTTCACAAGGTTGTGCACTGTCATTTGCCCTATCGACGTGGAGGCAGTTCTGTCATGAGCCCTATGTCGGCGGATCTGAGCTATCGCCCCGAGGATGACGGCTTTCTCGAGGGCAAGATGCTGATCGCGATGCCGTCGATCGGCGACGACCGGTTCGACCGTACGGTCATCTATATGTGCGTCCACAATCCCGATGGCGCCATGGGCATCGTCGTGAACAAGCCGGCCGACAACATCACCTTTCCCGACCTGCTCGACCGGCTGTCGATCCGCGTTCCCGGCACGCGCCTGCCGAAGGAGATTTCCTGTCCGGTGCTCGCGGGCGGCCCGGTCGAGATGGGCCGCGGCTTCGTGCTCCACACGCAGGATTACTTCTCGGAAGAATCGACATTGCCCGTCGACGAGAATGTCGGTCTGACCGCCAGCGTCGATATCCTGCGTGCCATGGCAACGGGCTGCGGGCCGAGCCGCGCGCTGCTTGCGCTCGGCTATGCGGGCTGGGCGCCCGGCCAGCTCGACGCCGAAATCCAGGCAAATGGCTGGCTCCATTGCGACCCCGATCCCGAGCTTCTGTTCGGGCTCAATCTCGATGCGAAATATCATTCCGCCCTCGCCAAGCTCGGCATCAATCTCTCGCTGCTCTCTGGCGAGGCCGGCCACGCCTGACTCCAACATTGGGGCAAGCCCACTCCTGTCCGGTTAAGAGGAGGCGTTGCAAGAATGGCGAACTTCCACAACCAAAACCGTCATGGCCCGCTTCATGTGGGCCATGTCTTTCCTCCCTCACCCCCACCTCACCCAGCGTCCGTGAAAATCGGCGCGGCCGAGTTCCTCGTCGCTGCCGTCCGGCCAGAGCCTGAGGCGGACGCAAGCCGACATCGCGTCCTTCCTGTCCGCCTCGACCGATATCCATGCAAGCGGCGCATCCTTCGTCGCAACGGCGCCCGCCCTTGCCATCGCGGCCTCGATCCGCGCCTGCGTCTCGCGGGGCAGGTACTGCCACATGATCGTGTGCATCAGCACGCGCGCCCTGCCCTTCCCTACCGGCGCGGCGAACTCGCGTTCCACCCAGTCCGCCGCATCCGCCTTCTCGATGCGGACCCCTGCGCGC
>JAGUWA010000142.1 GCA_020062605.1 Parvibaculum sp.
AAAATGGTGATCGGCGGCCGCGTGATCGAAGGCCAGATCAAGGAAAAGCAGGAGGCCCGCCGCGTCTATGAGGAGGCGAAGGCCGACGGCCGCAAGGCAAGCCTCGTCGAACAGCAGCGGCCGAATGTCTTCACCAATTCCGTCGCCAATATCGGACCTGGCGAAACCATCGTCATCCAGATCGAATATCAGCAGACCGCGCGCCGCGACGGCGACACCTTCTCGCTTCGCTTCCCCATGGTGGTTGCGCCACGCTACACGCCAAAACCCGCCGATCCGCACTTCGTCGATTTCGAACCCGGCAGCGGCGGCTGGGGCGATCTGCAACCACGGCGCGAGGACAGCCTCGAACAGCCGCCCGTGCTCCGTCCGGAAATGGGCAAGGTAAACCCGGTCAGCCTCAAGGTCTCGCTCGACGCGGGCTTCCCGCTCGGCGATGTCGAGAGCCCGCACCACGACGTGACGATCTCGCGGGATGGCGACCGCAAGGCCGCCATCGCCCTCAAGGAAGAACTCGTCCCGGCGAACAAGGACTTCGAACTCGTCTGGAAGCCGGCATCCGCCACCGCGCCGAGTGCCGCCCTCTTCCGCGAGCGTGTCGGCAACGAGGACTATCTTCTCGTCATGCTGACGCCGCCTTCCGGCGAAGCGCAGATCGAGGCGAAGCCGCGCGAGGCGATCTTCGTCATCGACAATTCGGGTTCCATGTCCGGCCCTTCCATGGACCAGGCGAAGGAAAGCCTGCTCTGGGCCCTCGACAGGCTCAACCCGGGAGACAAGTTCAACGTCGTCCGTTTCGACGACACGCTGACCGTCCTCTTCCGCGACGCCGTTCCCGCCCATGGCGAAAACCTTGCCGTGGCGAAGAAGTTCGTGAAGGGCCTCGAAGCGAATGGCGGCACGGAAATGCTGCCCGCGCTGCGCGCCGCGCTCGCCGACCGCAATCCGGGCGACGCAACGAGGCTTCGCCAGGTCGTCTTCCTGACCGACGGGGCGATCTCCAACGAAAGCGAACTCTTCCGCGAGATCACCGGAAACCTCGGCCGCTCTCGGCTCTTCACCGTCGGCATCGGTTCCGCGCCCAACAGCTACTTCATGAACCGCGCCGCGGAAGCGGGCCGCGGCACCTTCACGCATATCGGCAATGAACGTCAGGTCGTCGAGCGGATGAGCGAGCTCTTTGAAAAGCTCGGCAGCCCGGTCATGACCAACATCACGGCGGTCTGGCCCGATGGCCGCACCACCGAGAGCTGGCCGAACCCGGTGCCCGATCTCTACAAGGGCGAACCCGTGGTGCTCTCGGCCCGCATGCCCGAAGCGAAAGGCACGCTGGCGCTGCGCGGCGAAGTCGCTGGCGAGCCCTGGGAGGTCAGATTGGATGTCGGCAAGGGCGACATCCGCCCCGGCATCGGCAAGCTCTGGGCCCGCCGGAAGATCGAACAGCTCGAAGCGGATGCCCGCATCGACGGGAACTGGGAACGGAACGACGCTGCAATTCTGGGCGTCGCCCTCGAGCACCATCTCGTGAGCCGCCTGACGAGCCTCGTCGCCGTCGACGTAACGCCCGCGCGCCCCGATGGCGAGAGGCTCACCTCGAAGGACATGCCGGTGAACCTTCCCGAAGGCTGGGACTACGACAAGGTCTTCGGAGAACAGGCCGTACCGCCGGCGCAGCGAGCCGCGCTCCAGAAGAGTTCGGCCCAGTATGCAGCTTTCCTTGCTGCACCTGTGGCCGCCGAGGCCACCGCGGGCATAGCCCTGCCTCAGACCGCGACCAATGCCCCCGCCCTGATCCACAGCGGGTTGCTCGCTCTACTTCTTGCCGCCGCCCTCGCCGCGCTCTGGTGGTTCCAGCGGCACTGGCAGGCAACCGCCTGGGCAAGGCGCGCCCGGTGAAACTGGCACCCAAGGAAAACGCGGCGGCCCTTTGCTGGGCCGCCGCCATTTTTCTCTGCGCAGGCTTCGGTTTCTGGCAGGTCGGCCACGGCGTCTACATCAAGGCGAAAGCCGAAGTCGCGCAGATCCTGCTCGAACGCGCCTGGCAGCAAACGCTCGCCGACGGCAAGCCGCACAAGGCCTGGCCCTGGGCCGACACCTGGCCGGTCGCAAAACTTGAATTTCCCGCACAAGGCGAAAGCGAGATCGTCCTGTCTGGAACCAGCGGCGAGGCCCTTGCTTTCGGTCCCGGCCATCTCCTCGGCACGCCGGAACCGGGACGGCCCGGCACCTCGGTGATCGCTGCACATCGCGATACGCATTTTTCTTACCTGCGCCATGTTAAAAGTGACGACAGAGTCATCGTCACCGATGCACGCGGCCTGCGGCATTTCTTCGCGGTTCGTTCATCACGAATTGTTGAAGACGATAATTCACACATCGACCCCCACGTGGGTTTTGGCCTCGCCCTTGTCACTTGTTTTCCCTTCGACGCACGAGAGCGTGGGCCGCTGCGTTATGTTATCTTTGCGGAAAGCACGCCGGATGCGAGCGAAAATCAAAAGCGGAATGCGCTCTGAAATAGCGGAAACATCTGATCCAAAATTAATCCGCACGCGTATGCACAACTCAATTTATGCACTTCAGTCCAAAACGCCGGTTTTCCGAATTGTCCTTGACCGCTCGCGTGTAATTCGACGTATTGGATATCAAGGGTACGAAGACCTATTGCGGTCTACTGGAAGGCAGCCTGAATTTGGGATTGGCAACGTACAGAAAGTCAGTCAGCGAGACGAAACGCGCGGCGATTTTGAAAGCGGCGCGGGAAATTTTTCTCAAGGATGGATACAGCCGCGCGGCCATGGCGGAAATTGCCAGAGAAGCCGACGTATCGACTGCAACCCTCTACAAACATTTCGACTCCAAGGAATCGCTCTTCGCGGCAGTCGTGCAGGATGCTTATCGGGAAACCGACTCTTCGATGTTCGTCGACATTGCGGGGAAATCGGCACGCACTGTGCTGAGAAACATCGCCGCCTTGTATACAAGCCAGCAGTTCGAGGGACGGATGAACGATCTGCTTCGGGTCGTGATTGCGGAAGTACCCTCCGCGCCGGATCTTGCGCGCGATGTTTATCAGAACAGCGTCCTCGATCGGTACAGTCAGCTTCAGGCTACGGTGGATGAACTTGTCGCGCGCGGCGATCTCCGCCCCCACGACACGAGCGCAAGCATTCGCCATCTTGCAGGCATGGTGAAGGAGTTCGTTGTCTGGCCGGGGCTTTTTTCGCTCGGCTTCACGCGGCCCGACGACATGGACGCCAAGATCGACGCTTGCATCGAAGCCTATATGAAAATCTATGGAGCCAGGCCGCAGGCATCTGGCACCTCACAGGAAGACACAATTGGGACTTGAGACGCACCGGAAAAAGGTGAGCGCACAGAAGCGGGCCGCAATTCTGGAGGCAGCCCGGGCCAACTTTCTCAGAAATGGCTATAGCCGCGCCGGAATGGCGGACATCGCGCGAGAAGCGGATGTTTCCACCGCAACTCTCTACAAGCACTTCGCGTCCAAGGAGACCTTGTTCACCGCCGTGGTCAAGGAGGCCGCGCGCGAAACCGGCAACTACGACGGCGTGATCGCTCCTGAGGATTCGCCGCGCGACGCTATCTACAAGATATGCCGCACCTATCTTTCGGCGCAGTTCGAGCACGGCGCGAACGCCCTGCTGCGCATCGTGATCGCCGAGGTTCCCGGTGCCCCGGAACTCGCGAGGGATATGTACGAAATCCTCGGCAACAGGCGAAGCGACACACTGATCAAAGCGATCGACACTTTGATCGAACAAGGAAAGCTTCGTCCGCACGACAGCGCGTTCAGCATGCGCCTCGGGGGAGGAATGCTGAAGGAGGTCTTCGTCTGGCCCGCGCTTTTCGATGCCGAGGCGACCTTGCCGCCGGACACGGAGGAAAAGATTCAAGGCGTCGTCGACGCGTTCCTCGCGCTCTACGGCCCGGAGAGCGAAGCCTGGCGCACGGCGAGAAAAGCGTAACGATTGACGCTGAAGAAGAATTCGCCGCGCTCCGCAAGCCGCAACTGGTCGTCGTACCAGGCCTGCACTTCTTCTCGCGGAAGCCCGTGTCTTTCTCCATTTGCCATCGCATATCCGCGAATGGTCTTCATGATGCCCGCCGCATAGGAGACGGGCTGCCACTGCGGCGAGAACATCGGCACGATCTCCACACGCAGAACGCGAAACCCCGCCCGGCGAAGCCTTGCGCCAAGCGTTGCCGGCAGATGCGGATCGGCCAGGTGGTCGTCCCAGCACGCAAGCACGCGCTCCATGCGCGTCCGGTCCGACGAATGCCACACGATGCTCCGCC